>NZ_LARO01000012.1:0-40919 GCF_000980505.1 Lactobacillus sp. N54.MGS-719 | reverse complement strand
GTTCAAACCAATCATACGAGAAAGGAACTCCTTTTTCTAATGTTTAAAGAAATAAATTTAAGGAATCATTCATCCTTACACAAACTATTTTACAGTCTCCGCTATTTAGTTGCATGATTAAAAAATAATGCTAAAATTCAACTAAAATTTAGTCTAACTTTATTATTTCAAATTAATTATTTCTGAAAATCATTACTAAGGAGTTAATTTTATGAAAGTCGTAAAATTTGGAGGCAGTTCTTTAGCCAGCGGCTCTAGTGTTGAGCAAGCATTAAATATTATTTTAAGTGATCCTCAAAGACAAGTTATCGTAGTTTCCGCACCAGGAAAACGAGAAAGTGGCGATATCAAAGTCACCGATCTTTTAATTAAATATGCAAACGAAGTCTTAAATAAACAAGATACAACTGAAATCGTTAAGCAAATTTTCGCTCGTTATCAAGAAATTGGACATTACTTTGGTCTAAGCGATCAAAAGTTGCAAGTAATTAAAGATATTTTAGTAGCTTTACCTGAGCAAACCTATCCTAATTCCGACTATTTAATGGCTGCATTTAAAGCACACGGTGAACGTCTTAATGCCCGCTTAATCGCGCTAATTTTGCAGCATAAAAATATTAAAAGTAGATTTCTTGATCCAACTGAAGCAGGTTTGATCGTTACTGGTGAACCTAATGATGCTTTGGTTAATCCAGAAAGCTATTTGAATCTTGACCAAGTAAAAATTGCTAAGGATGAGCGCATTATCTTCCCCGGTTTCTTCGGTATTACTCCATCAGGCCATATTGCCACATTTTCTCGTGGTGGTTCTGATATTACAGGAGCAATTTTAGCTCGCGGTTTTCACGCCAATTTATACGAAAACTTTACTGATGTTAACGGAATTTTCGCTGCAAATCCTAATATCGTTGACCAGCCAGAGTCAATTAAAAAGATGACCTACCGTGAAATGCGTGAATTGTCTTACGCTGGCTTCTCCGTCTTCCACGACGAGGCCTTGATTCCTGCAATTCAAGGGCAAATTCCTATCAACGTAAAAAATACACATGAACCAGAAAATCCAGGAACAATGATTGTACCTGAAAAAGACTTTGAACCTGACAACACCATTACTGGTGTAACTAGTCAAAAGCATTTCTCTGCTTTATATTTGCACAAGTATTTGCTTAACAAGGAAGCTGGTTTTACCCTGCGCATTTTGCAAATTTTATACAATCACAACGTTCCTTATGAACACATGCCATCCGGAATTGATGACATTACCATTATTTTCAACAACGACTTTTTAAATGATCAATTAATCGATCAAATTTGCAACGAAATTCAAGCAACGATCAATCCTGATCAACTCGAATGGATTGACGATTATGCTATCATCATGATTGTCGGCGAAGGGATGAAAAAAACGCATGGCGTAAGCCGTCAAATTCTAGACTCTTTAGATGAACAAGGAATTTCTCCACGCATGATCAATCAAGGTGCATCCCAAATCTCAATGATGATCGGTACCAAAAAAGAAAAAGCTGATGAAGCAGTTAAAATTATTTATCAGCAATTTTTTAATTAAGAAGGTGCAACATGGTTAAGTTATTAAAAGTACACGGCTCTCAAAATCATTTCTTTATTCTGGACCAAACCGAATTAGATAAGCCACTAACTGACGAAGAATTAAGAGACTTTACTAAAAAAATCACCAATGCTCAAACTGGTATTTTAAATGGTGCAGACGGCGTCTTAGCTATTAATAAACCCGTCCGTAAAGGCGCTTTAGCACAGATGCGGGTTATCAACGAAGACGGTAGCGAAGCTTCAATGTGTGGTAACGGTCTTAGAACTGTGGCTCGTTATTTGAGTGAAAAATACCAACAAGATCACTTCTTAGTCGATACAATGAATGCTAGCTTGCGTGTTCATAAAGAAAATGACTTTGCTAAAGACGTACCAGCTTATTCAGTTGAAATCTCGCCAGTCAGATTTAACAAAGAGGCTTTGCCCTTCACTAATTTAGGACATGACCGCATAATTGATAATTTTGTACCGGAACTTTATCCTGGTCTGCGCTTTACTTCTATTGCCGTACCTAACCCTCACCTAATTAGTTTTGTTAACCAAGAACAAATTTCTGGCCCAATTTTGGGAATCGTCGGTAAAAGATTAAATAGTGAAAATCCTTATTTCACTGATGGCGTTAATGTTAACTTTGCCCAAATTTTAGACAAAAACAAACTGTTTGTTCGTACCTATGAAAGAGGCGTTGGCTTTACCAATGCATGTGGTACCGGTATGTCGGCTACTTCATTAGCCCTTTGGTTAACTCATCCTGAAATGGTTGATACTGATTCACAAATTGATGTCTTTAACCCTGGCGGCATGGTTAAGACTAAAGTTCATTACGATAATAATGAATACTGGATTGAATTAACTGGCAACGCCACCTTTACTCACCAAATCACCATTTCTGAAAACGATTTGCATCGTAACAATTTAGAGAATGTGCAAATTTCAGAGACTAATGAGCAACAAGCCTACGAACACTTTGTAGACAGTTTGCCGAAATATAATGACATCACCACTTTAGCGTAGAAAAAAGCCTGCAAAAGCAGGCTTTTTATTTTGCTTAAATTTAATCCAAATCTTTTAGTCCATGTCTCTTTTTAGAAACGCGGTAGAAAATGTAAGCTACCAAACCAAAGAAGATTGGACCAAAAGCAGTCCAGAATGCTGTAGCATATCTGTGTTCAAGAACCGGCTGCAAAACAGTAAAGAGAATACCCGTGCAGACAATAAACTCAACAAAGACGACCAAAGCTACAGTCCATTTATAGTTTGTAAATACTCTAAATTTACGTGGATAATCCTTTTTAAGGAAGAATGGGAATGCACCAATTAAGAAAATATATGGTGCTGTGGCTGCGACATTCCCCATATCCGTCAAAATCTGATAGAAACTGGTTGCTGCACTACCACCAAAGGAAACCACTGCGATCAGCAAACATACAAAAATTGTTTGTGCCCACATTGCATTAGCTGGAATACCATGCTTGTTTAATTTGGTAGCAGCTTTAGGCCAGAGTCTTGGGTCTGAACCCATAATAAATGATTTAACTGGTGAGTAAAGCAATACGAAGAAGGCACCCATCATGCCCATTAAACCCGATAAGGCAATAGCTCTAGTGAAGACTTTACCAATCATCAAGCTAGTATGAGGGTCAAGATTCAAAGCATGACCAAACGCTTTACCCAAGGTTCCATAAACCACGTAAGTGATATTACCGGTATTGGCTCCTGTTTCAACGATATCTTTTTGATAGTTGACTGAAAAACCAGTCATAAAGATCATCAAAACATAAGAAATAATCGTAAATAAACTACCAATAATCAAACCCTTTGGGAAGTCCTTTTCTGGATGCTTCATACTATCGATTACACCACCGACAGTCTCCATACCACCATATGCAAAGACGGCATAGACAACAAAGGAAATGATTGTGATCGGAGTTTGGAAGTCCTTGTTAGGTGAGACAATAAAGCTTTGCCAGCCATTGATTGGTTGTGCTAATTGTCCGTGGTTCATAATAATTACTACTAAACTAGAAATAATGAAGACCAAATTCATTCCAATCATGAACCACCCACCAATTGAGGACATGAGCTTAATTCCAGTCATCCCTCTTGAAGAAAGATAAGTAGACAAAATCATGAATAAAATGGCCAAAACACCAATCAGTTGGGTGCCATGTAAGCCAAATAGATCCCAACTTTGAGTGGTATCTTTACCAAAAACAAGCGCAGAAATCGAAATCCATAGTCTAGATGCGCTTGAAACCAACCATAGTACCCAATTAGCAAGCCAAACAAAAGTCCCAATAAAGGCCCATTTTTCGCCAATTGAGCCTGCTAACCAAGAATAAATGCCCCCTTTGGCATCATGAAAGGCAGAACCATATTCCGCCATCATTAATCCAGCCGGGAAAAAGAAACAAATTCCGGCTAAAATAAACCAAATAATTCCGGCATATGTCATTTGCCGGTACGAAACAGAGACATTACCAAAACCATAAACCGTCGTAATGATCATCAAAACGAGGCTCATAGTGGTTAGTGTCTTTTTCGTCTGTGTATTTTCATCATCCAAAACAATAAAACCTCTACTTTCTGTTTACCTCCTTATTTTATCATTGATCTTTTTAACCGCATTCATTCTAATATTTGTCTTATGATACAAAAAAAGCATTGCTCTTTTGAGCAACGCTTTTATTGATTGATCTTGTCTTCAATCCAATCTCCTAATTCAGCTACATGTAATTTAGTGACTGAACTAAAAGTTAAGACTGTTACGTGATCATAATTAAGATCTAAGTTCTTTTTCAAACCTGACATCACTTTATTGGTTTGGCTCTTCTTGATTTTGTCCATTTTCGTGCAGACAACTAGAATTGGGATATTTAGATATTGGGCATATTCATACATCGCAATATCATCCTTAGTCGGTTCATGACGACTATCGATCAAGATGATCAACCCTTTTAGATTAGGTCTTGTCTCCAAATAGTCTTGGATCATTTCGCCAAATTCTTGTCGTCTTTTTTGGGAAACTTTAGCATAGCCATATCCTGGAACATCCACTAAGTAAAATTCATCATTTACTAGATAGAAGTTAAGGGTTTGGGTCTTACCAGGCTGTGAAGATGTTCTAGCCAAGTTTTTACGTTTAAGCAGGGTATTAATCAAGCTAGATTTTCCTACGTTCGAGCGGCCCGCTAACGCGATCTCAGGTAAATTATCCTTAGGATATTGGCTTTCCTTTACAGCACTAACTGCATAACTGCTGCTTTTAATTATCATTGGCACTTACCTGAGAACTTTCGACGTCGTCTGAATTTTTACGAACAACGCGTGGTTTAGCATGTTTAGTTATTACGTCTTTTGTAACTTCAACTGATTCGATATCTTCTTCACTTGGAGTTTCATACATAATGTCCATAATTGAGTTTTCAATAATTGTTCTCAAACCACGAGCACCCATGTTTCTTTGAATAGCCAAATCAGCAATTGCCTTTAAAGCACCATCAGTAAACTTAAGGTCAACGCCATCAAGTGAAAGAAGCTTCTTATATTGCTTTACCAAGGCGTTCTTTGGTTCAGTCAATACTCTTACTAAGTCTTCACTGTTAAGCTTGTCCAAAGTAGTAATGATAGGAATTCTACCGATAAATTCTGGAATCATACCAAACTTAACCAAATCAGCTGTAGTCAAATGGCGAGTCCAATCATCAGCATCTACCTTGTCAGCTTCGTTTTCAGCACCAAAGCCGATTGTCTTCTTGCCAAGACGATTCTTTACGATTTGTTCAATTCCGTCAAAGGCACCACCAACAATAAACAGAATATTAGTAGTATCCATCTTAATCATTTCTTGTTGTGGATGCTTACGACCACCCTGTGGTGGAACAGATGCGATAGTACCTTCCAAAATCTTCAAAAGAGATTGTTGTACACCTTCACCTGATACATCACGAGTGATTGAAACATTTTCTGACTTCTTAGAAATCTTATCAATTTCGTCGATATAAATGATACCGCGTTGAGCACGTTCAATATCGTAATCTGCGTTTTGAAGCAATTTTAGCAAGATGTTTTCTACGTCTTCACCAACATAACCCGCTTCAGTTAAAGTAGTTGCATCGGCAATTGCAAAAGGCACATTCAAAATTCGTGCAAGAGTTTGTGCCAAATAAGTTTTACCTGAACCGGTAGGTCCAATCATTGCAATATTAGACTTTTGTAATTCAGTTGATGAATCGACATCCATTTGACTGATTCGCTTGTAGTGATTATATACAGCAACTGACAACACTTTTTTAGCACGATCTTGACCAATTACATATTGATCAAGTTGCTTCTTAATTTCAACTGGTTTAGGTAATTCACGAGCTGCCTTAAGAGAATCTGCTCGTAATTCATCGTCAATAATTTTTTTAGCCAAGTCAACACATTCGTTACAAATATAAACGCCGTTACCGGCAATCATTTTCTTGACTTGGTCTTGAGTTTTACCACAAAAAGCGCATTTAATCTCTTCTTGTTCTGTAAACTGATTTGCCATTAACTTTTCCTCCTATATCTACCAAAAATTAGATTATCATACTTTAACTAAGATTGATAAATATTAGGCTTAAAAATCAAAAAAAGCGGCCTAAAGCCGCCTTTTTTTGAGGAATCAGCAATAAATTTTATTACTTGTCTTCCTTATTATCATCTAAGTCCTTTGCTTCAAGCTTTGCCTTAGCAACTTGCTTAGCATTATCAGTAATAAGATCCATAGCCTTACGTACAGTGATATCGTGACTTAACATATCATCAGTTAAGGTGTTACGTACAGTCTTTTCATCCATGTTGTATTCAGAAGAAAGGTCCTTGATTTCCTTATCAATTTCGTCCTTAGTTGCCTTAAGGTCTTCTGCATCAACAATAGCTTCAAGAACTAAGTTAGTCTTAACTCTTTCAGCAGCGTTCTTAGCAAATTGTGAACGTAATTGTTGTTCGTTGGTGTTAGTCAACTTGTAGTAAGTTTGAGGATCGATACCTTGACGTTGCATGTTGCCCAAGTATTGGTTCAATTGAGTATCAACATCTTCTTGGATCATTGCGTCAGGAATTTCATCAACAGTAGCGTTCTTTACAGCACCTTCGATAGCAGCTTCTTGGATTGCGTCCTTAGCAGCTTCTTCCTTTTGTGCCTTCAAGTCTTTCTTGATCTTGTCCTTTAATTCGTCAAGAGTATCTACAGAGTCATCAACGTCCTTAGCAAATTCATCGTCTAACTTAGGAAGTTGCTTTGACTTAACTTCGTGGATCTTAGTTGCGAAGTGAGCTTCCTTACCTGCTAAGTCCTTTGCGCCGTAATCCTTAGGGAAGGTTACAACAACATCAACGTCGTCACCTGCTTCGTGACCAATAAGTTGATCTTCAAAGCCTGGAATAAATGCACCTGAACCTAATTCAAGTGAGTAGTTTTCAGCTGAGCCGCCTTCAAATTCCTTACCGTCAATAGTACCCTTGTAGTCGATAGTTACAGTATCGCCTTTTTCTGACTTACCCTTCTTAAGAACAAGTTCAGCGTTTTGTTCACGACGCTTGTCAAGTTCAGCATCAACGTCCTTTTGGTAAATACGAGTATTTTGCTTAGGAACTTCAATACCCTTGTAGTCGCCTAACTTAACTTCTGGTTCTACAGTAACAGTAGCCTTCATAGTCCAGTCCTTACCCTTGTCCATTGATACAGGAGTAATTTGTGGTTGACCAACTGCAGCAATACCTGCTTCCTTAACAGCAGCAGAATATGCATTTGGTAATACGATGTTTAAAGCATCTTCATATAATGCTTCTTCACCGTAGTATTGATCAAAAATTACACGAGAAACGTGGCCCTTTCTAAAGCCAGGAACACGCAAGTTTTTCTTTACTCTTCTAAATGCTTGGTCTAAACCTAATTTAATTTCATCTTGTGAAATATCAAAAGTAAGTTCACCGGTTGTCTTACCGGTTTTTTCCCATTTTACAGACATTAATAAAATACCTCCAATGTCAAGTTTGAGTTTGCTTCTTGCATACTAAGTTATCTTACCTTAAACTAGCACAAAAAACAAATATCTAAAAGAAAAAAGATGCGCTCCAGTGAAGAAGTGCATCTTTTTTTACTATATCGTTAGAAATTAGTCAAGGATTTCAGTAACCTGACCGGCACCAACGGTACGACCACCTTCACGGATGGTGAACTTAGTACCCTTTTCGATGGCAGCTGGCTTAATTAAGGTAACAGTGAATTCAGTGTTATCACCAGGCATAACCATTTCAGTACCTTCTGGCAATTCGATTTCACCAGTAATATCAGTGGTGTGGAAGTAGAATTGTGGACGGTAGTCTGAGAAGAATGGGGTGTGACGACCACCTTCGTCCTTCTTCAAAACATAAACTTGACCCTTAAACTTCTTGTGGGTTTGGATTGAGCCTGGAGCAGCCAACACTTGACCACGAACAACTTGGTCACGGTCGATACCACGAAGCAATACACCAACGTTATCGCCGGCTTCACCTAAGTCCAAAGTCTTGTGGAACATTTCCAAACCAGTAACAACTGACTTAAGAACCTTGTCTACCAAACCAACGATTTCAACTTCGTCACCGATCTTAACAGTACCACGGTCGATACGACCTGAAGCAACAGTACCACGACCAGTGATAGTGAATACGTCTTCAACTGGCATTAAGAATGGCTTGTCAGTTTGACGTTCTGGAGTTGGGATGTATTCATCAACGATGTCCATCAACTTCAAGATTTGTTCTTGAGCTTCCTTGTCGCCTTGCAAAGCCTTCAAAGCTGAACCACGAACAACTGGAATATCGTCGCCAGGGTAATCGTATTCAGTTAACAAGTCACGAACTTCCATTTCAACTAAGTCGATCAATTCTGGGTCGTCAACCAAATCGCACTTGTTCAAAAATACTACGATGTAGTTAACACCAACTTGACGAGCAAGTAAAATGTGTTCACGAGTTTGTGGCATAGGACCATCAGTTGCAGCAACAACTAAGATAGCACCATCCATTTGTGCAGCACCGGTAATCATGTTCTTGATGTAGTCGGCGTGGCCTGGAGCGTCCATGTGAGCGTAGTGACGATTTTCAGTTTCGTATTCTACGTGGGCGGTGTTAATAGTGATACCACGTTCCTTTTCTTCTGGTGCAGCATCGATTTGTGAGTAATCTTCAGCCTTAGCCAAACCCTTTTCAGCTAAAACAGTAGTAATAGCCGCAGTTAAAGTGGTCTTACCGTGGTCAACGTGACCGATAGTACCAATGTTTACGTGTGGCTTAGTTCTAACGTAATGTTCTTTTTCTGCCATTAAAATGACCCTCCTGTAAATTTGCAAGAAGTCCGTTGAGATAAGTTAACGGATAATTCTCTGTTGAATATTGTACTACTTTCTTCGGCAAATGCCTAGTAAAAAAGCTTAAGCTAACTTGCCTAACGAAAATATCCTTTGCTAATTATACTAAATAGTTCAAAAAAGTAAACCTTTTTTGCTTATTTTTATTTAGGTAAGTGCTGATAAATCTTATTAAACAATTTTTGGTGACTGCGGCCCTCTTTAGTTTGCAAAAAAGATACCAAATCACTAGCAAAGCTATCTGGTTCATCGACATATTTCTTCACTTTAGGATATAAACTACCAACAACCAAATTAGTTTCTCCAATCATTAATGGTAATTGACTTGGATTATGCGCAAAGCGCGAACCGACTGCAGTAATTATTTCTCGATATGCTGGTTCCTTCTCTAATAAAAGCGTCTCTGCAGGAACAAATTCTTCTAAATTATCAACAATCCAAATTTTAAATGAATCCTTTAAACCCAATCGTACTAAATCTTCACACAGTGCCAATCGTACGGCAAAATCTGGTGTTGGATCTAAAAGTATGCTTTGAGTAAAGGCCTTAAAATTAATTAGATTTAATTTATGCAAACTTTCAAAATCAGCCTGATTAACCTGCTTTTTCTGTTTAAATTTTTGCATAATCTGTTGCTGATCTTCTTCAGAAACCGGCTCTACCTTAACCGGCAAATCCAATCCCGTAATATGTTTCAGCTGCAAAGCTTCTATTAAAAAATGATTTTTTTGCAGAATTTTGCAATAGGTTTGATAAACTCGCTGATCTGAAAAAAGATCAGGCTCTTCTTTAATTAAAGCGTATGCCTGATCTTCTTGTTTATTAGCGCAATATAGCTCACAAAGTTGAAGAATTACATCTAGAGAATGTTCTCCTCGCAATGCTTCTTCTAAATTCTGAATAGTCGCTTCAATATCGCCTTTGCGCTTATTTTCTTCAGCAAGCTTCAATAAGTTTTTTTGACTAATTGACGTCATAGATCTTATTTTTCCTTGCTCTTAGTATTTTCTTTCTTTTTATTATTTGTTTGACGTTTAGAGTTTGACTTCTTGGCAGTATTATTGGTCTTGTTGTCATTTTGCGTCTTTTCATTGCGTTTTTGCATAGCACGATGACGGTTTTGGTTTACTTCCATGACAACTGGCAAAATTACTGGACGACGGTTAGTTCTCTTGTATAAAAACTTCTCCAAATCGCCACGAATGTCTTGCTTTAACTCTGTCCAATCAAACTTCTTATGTTCAAAGTTATTGTTGATTGCCTTCTTGATTACTTCAATTGAGTCGTTCATCAATTGACGGTTAGCCTTGATATAAACAAAGCCACGGCTAGTAACCTTAGGTTCCGCAATAATCTTTTTCTTCTTACGATCGATAGTTACAACCGCAATAAAGATACCATCGTCTGACAAAACTTCACGGTCACGCAAAACGATGTTACCAACATCACCAACGCCTGAACCGTCAATCATAGTGTCTTCGCCTGGAACTGGATCAGAAAGATAGAAATGCTTCTTCTTAAAGTCGTAGTCCAAGCAATCACCATTCTTGGTAATGTAAATATCCTTTGGATTCATGCCAGCCTTAACAGCTAAATCACGCACGATTTCAAGCAAACGATATTCACCAATTACTGGGATCAAGAATTTTGGCTTCAAAGTATCAATCAACAATTGAATATCACGACCAGTAGCGTGACCACTGGTATGAATGTTGCGGCCAAGTTGAATAACGGTACCACCAGCCTTATAAACCAAGTCACTGGTTTCGGCTACCATCGTTTCAACAGAGTGAGATGGTGTAGTTGCAATGAAGACTAAGTCGCCCTTATGAATAGTGATCATACTGTGACACTTTTTAGCCATCTTTTGCAAAGAATTCAATGGTTCACCCATTCGACCAGTTTCCAAAATTACAGTCTTATTATTAGGAACGGTCTTTAAATCCTTAACACGCATCAAGAGGCCATCTGGTACGTCCAAATAGCCTAATTTCATTGAAGTTCTTACGATCTTAGCTAGGTCACGACCAGTAAGCAATACTCGCTTGCCTGTTGCCTTAGCCGCATTTAAAACCTCTTGTACACGATTCAAGTTTGAAGCCTTGGCAGCAACGATAATTCTGCCCTTAGCGTTTCTAAATACGTTAGTAACAAAATTACCGATATCTTGTTCAGAAGCATTAGGGAATGATGCTTCTGCATTAGAAGAATCACTTAAAAGTGCGAGTACGCCTCTGTGTTCAATCTCTGCCAAGCGATCCATATCAGTATGATAATTCTTAGCTGCTGTTGGATCGAACTTAAAGTCACCAGTATAAACGATTTCGCCTTCTGGAGTATGTACATCAATACCAAGTGAATCTGGAATTGAGTGTGTAGTATGGAAGAAAGAGATACTTGCATTCTTAAAATCAATTTCAGTATCAGCATCGATCACATGGAACAAACTATTCTTGCGGTGCTTGTTCTCACGTTGAACTTCAATCTTGGCAAGTTCGATACTTAATTGTGAACCAAACACTGGAATATCATACTTTCTCAAGATGTAAGGCAAAGCACCAATTGAGTCAGCATGTCCGTGTGTAATAAAAATACCTGCTACTCGATCTCCATATTGTTCAAAGAAATCCATATCAGGAATTACGACATCGATACCAAATAAAGAACTATCAGGGTACTTTAATCCGGCATCAAGGACAAAAATTTCATCATTAACTTGAACGGCAAACATGTCTTTCCCCTGTTCACGCACACCGCTCAAGATCATAATCTTAAGTTGATTAGCCATTATATTTCCTTTTCTATTTAAATATTCAATTTTCTTATGGATCAATTGATCACAACGTAAAAATAATCTGTTTCAATTTTAGCATAAACAAGGAAACAAAAAAAGCCAGCCAAGTGGCTGACTTCTTCTTTTATCGTTAGAATTAACGACGAAGACCTAACTTCTTGATCAATTCACGGTAACGGTTAATGTCGTTATCTTCTAAGTAACGAAGTAAGTTACGACGGTGACCAATCTTCTTAAGCAAACCAACGTATGAGTGGTGGTCGTGCTTGTGGTTCTTCATGTGTTCAGTCAAGTTGTTGATGTCTGCAGTTAAGAGAGCAACTTGTACTTCAACAGAACCAGTATCACCTTCGTGAGTTGCGTATTCTTTAATAATGTTGTCTTTTTCAGTCTTTGAAATTGCCATAAAAAATTTCACCTTTCATATAAATAATTGCCACTAACAACGTTTATCGTCGGCGTGAGCAAATAAACAGCGTTAATGGTTCACGAAAATTATGATACACATTATTTTTTCAAAAAGCAAGCATAAATTACCTTGCATCAAAGATGCTTCTTAAGTATAATGTATGAAGTAAATTTCTAAATCATTGGAGGTGAATTTCATGCCACAAATCAAATCAGCTATTAAACGTGTTAAGACGCAAAACGCTGCTAAAGAACGTAACGCTTCTGAATTAAGCAAGTTAAGAACTGCTGTTAAGAAATTCAAGAACGCTGTTGAAACTGATAGTAAAGAAGACGTCTCCAAGTTGCATTTAGAAGCTGTTCGCGCTTTGGACAAGGCTGCTTCAAAAGGCTTAATCCACAAGAACAAGGCTGCTCGTGACAAGAGTCGTTTAAACAAATTAGCAAACAAGTAATTAATACTTATTACTAATCAAAAAAGAGAAAAGATCATAAATTATGATCTTTTCTCTTTTTTTGTTTTCTACACGTTTAAAACGAATAGTTTCAAGAAATTATCTTCGTGATAAGTACCATTCTTATAATTGAATTCCAAATCAATGGCATCCCGCAACAATTTTTCTAATTTACTAATCTTCACCCTATTTTTCAAAGCCAACTTAACTCGATATGGGTGAACGCCTAAATCTTTAACTATTTGTGGCTCACTGCGACCTCTTTGAGCTAAAATTTTAACTACTAACAACAGTTCAAGCTGATTTTCAAAGACAGCCAGTAATTGAATTGGAGACGTTCCTTCTCGTAATTGATTCTCCAATCGATCAACTGCTTCTTGATAATTTCGATTAAGAGCTGATTCCAAAATTGCAAAAATATTTTGTGCCAGTGACAAATCAACATTTTGCATGACGGACTTTTCAGTAATCTTGTTATCAGTAGCTGTCATCTTCAATTTTTGATAATTGCTCAGCACAGTATCCATCACTTGGTCGCTGCGCTCAATCAGAAGCTGCAAAGCAGATTGCGTAATTGTGTAACCTTCTGCTTTAATCAGTGCTTTAATAATTGCACCTACTTCATAAGAACGGATTTTAGGTTCTACTACGTTGAATTGTTTTAAAACAGTCTTGGTGAGTTTTTTACGTCGATCCAGTTTTTCATATGAAGCTACAATTACGATCGTATCTTCTAAATCTGACAAATTCTCAAAAATCTTTATCAAGTCATTGATTTGCTTTTGATACTTTTTAGGTACTTTGGCTGTCAAAAAGAATGGATTTTTAACCATAATCAGTTTTTGTTCACTAAACAAACTTGATTCAGTCAAACTAGCAATCAGTTCGTCTAGCCCATCCGTTTCGCAGTCGATAATTACGTGTTCGCAGTCTTTAAATTGATCCTCTTTAGCATAAGACTTAGCGAGATAGTCATTGACAAAATCATCTTCACTCCAAATTAAAGTATGCGGATTATTATTATTTGTATTTTTAAATAAGGACAGTAAGGTCATTTTTTACCCCGCTTCAAAAAGCAATTAAATTCTGGTTCTTTCATTCCACCATAATACCAGCTAATCATACCACAGTCTTGAGTTGAAACCCACGGTATTTGTTGGTTGGCCAGTGTCGTCAAGGTTTCCTGATGCGGATGACCAAAACGATTATTGCGCCCGGCTGAGATAAAGACCTTCTTAGGATGAATCGCCTGCAAAAACTCCGGCTTAGAGGATGTCTTACTGCCATGGTGCCCTAACTTGAAATAATCTACATTAAGAGTCATCTTTTGCATTATTTCACTTTCTCCATCTTGACCCAAATCTCCTGTAAAAAGCCAGTTTTTATTAGCTAATCTAAAAAGCAAACTCAATGAATCCTCATTTTTACCTTCACCTGCTTGATAAGGATAAACGACATTGAACGTAATCTGTGGTTCCTTCACCTGCATCCCTGCTAGCAGTTCCACTAATTTAGTATTTTTAATTCTGCCATCAATTCTTTTTTGAAAAGAAGGATTCTTAAGCAAACCTTGTGCCATAAACAATTTCTTTACCTTAATCTGTTCCAATAATGGTCCTAAATCTCCCACGTGATCGGCATCTTGGTGAGATACAAACACGCCATCCAGACTATTAATTCCCTGGCTTTTTAAAAACGGGATCGTAATTCGATTGATCTGCGGTGTTACTTTTTTACCACTAAAATTAAGCTTGCCTCCTGTATCAATTATGTAGGCTCTGCGTGGAAAAGGTGTAGTAATCAAAATACTGTCACCCTGCCCTACGTCAATGAAGGTTACCTGCCCGCGCAATGGAAAATGAATCATGCTGAAGAAAACTGCATAAAAAACAGTTAAAGTTAGGCCGATCTTTTTACAATTAAAACGCCACTCTGGCTTTTCTCTTAAAGCGATAATTAAGGCAATTGACACTATCAGCAAAAGCAAACATTGCCACCAATTAATTTGACCAAAATCAAGCAAGCCCAATTTAGTTTGCGAAAGTCGTTCAATGAGTTGCTCGCCTAATTCCAATATCTTTTCAAAAAATGGTGCTAGCCGTTTAGTGAAACCAAAAGTTAAGACGTTAATGAATGCTAACGGCATAACAACCCAGTTGAAATATGGCACAACCAGCATATTGAATAAAACGGTCAAAAAGTTGATCTGATAAAATAATAAAAGCAAAAGCGGCGTCAATAATAAGTTAAGCAAAATCGATTGCTTCAGCCCGTTAAATGAATCAGTCAATTGCAACCCCAACGCCAAAATATAACTTAACAGCGCACCGGCAGCCATAAATAATCGCGGTACAAATAGCAGATGAATAATACAAGTTAGGCCTAATAAATCAACTTGTGTGATGTGCAATCCTTTGTACTTGCTAACTCTACCTAAAAAATAAGTTAAGCTTGCACGGACAAAACCAGCTTGACCACTACTTAAAAAGATTCCCAATAATAGAATTATTACGCAAAACAAAAATGTTTCTTCATCGATCATCTTTAAACTGTAACAAATCGTACTGATGATCAAGACATAGATACCAACATGCAAACCCGAGATACTTAACAAGTGAATAACGCCTAAATCGCGATAATTATTCAAAATTTCTTGATTCTCTTGCGCATTGTTTTCACCCAAAACCAATTCACTGGCAAAAAAGCCGAGCAACTGCGGCATCGTTTTAAAATATTTCTGCAGACGATAGCGCAATTGATGTAGTTTTCCTATTAAGTCAGGACGAAGAACATTCATTTGCATGCTAGTAAATTTAACTCTTTGAAAAATCTTTTTCGCTGCATAATAATTCTGATAATTAAACTCGCCAATATTCGTAGCCGGCTCAATCGGTTCACACTTACCTTCAATCTGACTCATTAAAATTGGTTGTCCGGTTTTTAATAGTCTTTTTTGTTCATCGTTAATTTTGCCAGCAATTAAAATATCTCCACCTTTAAAATGACCAGTACCTGACAGAAAATCATCCTTAACGCGAAGCTGATCAGGATAAATTGTTAGCTGACTTTGGCTATTCAAATTAAAATTTGTAGTTTTTTTATTCAAGAATGCAATCAAGCTAAAAGACAATAGAATCAGAACTATGATCTGCATATTAGCACTATATTTTTTGATTAATAAAAATAGAAAATATAGGCTAAACAAAAGACAAACCATTTTTTGAACTAATGAATCACTGGCAAATAGCCAAAAAGAGATTGTTACTAAAAGCAAGGCCAAAATCAGATAAAAGCCTGCATCATTTCTAAACAGCCAATTGGTCTTTGAGACTTGCAAAAGTCTTTTCTCCTATTCCAGATACCTGCATTAAATCTTCGATCTTTTTAAAAGAACCCTTTTGTTCACGATAGGCAATAATTTGTTCTGCCTTCTTTTCACCAATTCCCGTTAATTTTTGCAGATCGGCCGCATTAGCTGTATTTAAATTAACTTTTTCACCACTTCCTTGCTGTGATGAGCTTGAATCACCACTAGTAGCACTTGCTTGACTCTCAGTACCAGCCGTAGCCGCATTTTCTACTTTCTCACCTTTATAAGGGATATGAATTTTATCCTGGTCTTTTAACAAGACAGCGCGATTGATTGCCTTTAATTGGGCTCTACTAGTCGTCCCGCCCGCAGCTTCAATTAGCTCCTGCAATCTGGCACCATTTTTTAATGTATAGACCCCTTCATGTTTTACTGCTCCTGAAATATCGCAAGTTACAGTTTTTGATTCACTAGCAGAAGAATTGCTTGCCATATTCGCTACATCAGTACTAGATGAAGAACTGCTATTTTTCTGCATCAATTGTGTATTATCTGTTTCAGTATTTTTATCAGTACTATCCCCTTTTCTAAAATAAAAAAAGCCCACTAAAATAATTCCTACTGCAATCAAATACACCTTCTTTTCGATTGCAAATTCCTTTATTTTTTCAAAATTCATATAATTCACCTCTACTATTTATTACGCAAAAAAAGCCCAGAATTTTTTCTGGACTTTTATTTTTTATTTTTTTCTAATAATGTTTTTTTAAATAGTTGAGTGCATCATCAAAATTAGCGACAGGAACAATTTTCATTTTAGTATGAATTTTCTTGGCAGTTCGTTTGGCTACCGCATAATTCGTCTGACTCTTCTTAACATCAGTTGAGTCTGTTGGAGCAAAGAAGACTTCTGCACCTTCTCGACTAGCGGCAACGACTTTCTTGTCAACGCCGCCAATGATACCAACCTTACCATTTGGTGCAATTGTACCTGTTCCGGCAATCTTGTGACCATGACTTAAATTCTGCTTGGTAAAGACTTCATAACTTTCTAGTGTGAACATTAAGCCAGCAGATGGACCACCTATCTCACCAGCATTGATTGATAGTTTAGGCTTAGTTTTAACTTCTACGTGTTCTACCAATTGAATACCGATGCCAGGTTTATTAGTCCCTTTAACTTTGACAATCTTACCGGTAAACTGCTTTTTCTTTTTACCTCTTAGAACAGAGATTGTTACAGGGCTACCTATCTTTTGTTTACGTAAATACGTCATCATTTCTTCAGTTGAATGGAAACGATGACCATTGGCACCTAAAACCGTATCGCCAATTTGGAGTTTGTTCTTAAAGCTAGAACCCTTTTGTACCTCCATTACATAAACGCCAAGATATTTTAAGCTATGCTTTTTACCAGCTTTTTTAGCCGCATAATATATTGCATTTTGTTGGCTAGTTTCCATATACCAATTTTGCAATTCATTATATTGAGCACTTGTCTGACCGCCTAACAGCTCTTTGCTAGGCACACGATCATTATGCGGTCTAGTATAACTCCACAAATATTGCAAAATCGAAGCCGGCCGGCTAGTAACGCTTACCGTTACCAGATAAAAGTTATTGGGTTTCTTATTGGATGATTTAATAAATTGTCCTACAGGAACCGCCTCACCCGGTGACTCAATATAATAATCAGTTGGCCAAAAGGCCAAAAACGCAACGGCTATGATTGCAATAATTGTAATTAGCCAATTGCGTAATCGATGAGATTTATTTTGATTGTTCATGATTTAATTTCTTCCTTAGTGCTTTAGCAGCCTTCTCCGGCAAAAACTGATGCACGTCTTCGTCAAAACGAGCCAATTCCTTAATCATGCTTGAAGCTACAAAAGAATTTTCTGGACTGCTAAACAGCAAAACTGTATTAATATCAGGAGCTAGTCTTTTATTAATGCCAGCAATTTCTTGCTCATAACGAAAATCAGCACTATTGCGGACGCCGCGAACGATGGCCCTAGCATGTAATTCATGTGCCAAATTAACGGTTAACATATCTGGTTTATCTAGCACCTCAATATTAGGAATATCCTTTAGTGCATCCCTAATAAAATCAGCCCGTTCTTTTGCCGTAAATAAATAATGTTTAGACGTATTGGTCATCGCTACAACGTATACCTTGTCGAAGATCTGAGCGGCCTTCTTAGCGGTTTCTACATGACCATTGGTAATTGGATCAAAGCTTCCTGGAAAAAGTGCGACAGTCATTATTTATCCTTTCGATAAATTCTTACAATTGTTTTGCCTAAATGATGCTCCTTAACTAAAGAGAAGCCCTCAATTGGTCCTAATTCGGTGTGATCATCAGTTTCAGCAACGACAATTGCATCATCATTTAGCAAGCCTAATTTATTCATCTGCAACATATCCTTAGCAATTTTTTCTTTTGCATAAGGAGGATCCAAAAATACTAAATCAAATTTTAGTTCTTTTTCCGCAAACAGCTTTAGGGCTGCTGAACTACGCATATTGTAAATATCAAAGCGATTTTCTTCCTTAGTTAATGCAACGTTCTTTTTAATGATTGAACATGCTGCATGGTTAATATCTACTAAGCTAGCGTGATCACAACCTCTTGATACAGCTTCAATTCCTAAAGCACCACTACCAGCGTATAAATCAAGTACATTGCCGCCATTGAAAAATTGTCCCAATGAATTAAACAAGGATTCTTTTACTTTATCGCTAGTTGGTCGCGTACGATTACTCTTTAAAGTAAATAAATTTCTCTTAGCATATTTTCCTGAAATAATTCTCATTGCATCTGATCCTCATTTTTTTCTTGTTCTAACTGCAGTTTTTCCTCAGCTGCTTTAGCCATCTCGGTTATCTGCTTTTCAATGTGTTCGCTATTCAGATTAACTTCATCTTCAGCTGATATTTCTACATAAGTAACAAAATCAAGACTAGCAATTTGTCTTTGCATTTCTTTAGCTTCTCTACGGTTAACATAAAGCATGCAATATTTCATTTTTTTAGAGAAATAAACAATGTCACCATAGCGCCGTAATTTGTATTGATCACTTACTGATTTTAAATAAATAATCAGTGCAACGCGTTTAATTAAATGCGTACCTTCAATTTCTTTATTTATACTCATGCGACCGTTTCATCCTTTTCTTGTAACATTTTTTCGTTTGCGGAGACATTCAGGACTAAACCAACTGCAGCTGTCAAAACGATCATTGATGAACCACCATATGAAATAAACGGCAGCGTTACCCCAGTAATTGGCAATAAGCCCAATACCGCACCAATATTGAATAAGGCTTCTGTGAATAGAATTGTGGCAACACCAAAGCAGATCAGAGCGTTAAATTGTGAACTAGCATTGATGCCCACTTCCATGATTTCCCACATTAAGTAGAATAAAAGTCCTACCAAAAGAATCGTGACAACGACACCAAGTTCTTCAGCGGTAATTGACAAAATGAAGTCAGTATAAGGTTCTGGCAAATAGCCGCGTTTTTGCATACTGTTTCCTAGTCCTACGCCAAATAAACCACCATTATGAATTGCATAATATGAGTTAACTAGCTGGGCTCCACCTTTTCTTTCAAGCTGGAAGGGATGCAAAAATGACATTAGTCGTTGGAATTGATAACTTTCTTGCAAGAATTTTGGATTCCAAGTAACGACAATAATAAATACTATGCCGACAAAGATTGCAATACCAACTAACCAAGTTAAAGCTAATCTGGTTGGCACACCTGAAACTGAGAACATAACCAAAGTGATCATGAACAAAATAGCTGTACCACCAAAGTCAGGTTCCACAATTACCAAGCACATCAAGAATGCTGACAAAATGGCAGGGTGAGAAAGATTGCCTTTAATTTTTCCTCTTACAAACTTCCCATCTCTTCTGTCCAAAACATAGGCTAAATAGATAACCAATGCCAGTTTTGTTACTTCCAGTGGCTGCAAATTAATAAAACCTAAGTTGATCCAACCCACGGCCCCATTAACTTCCGCTGAGCTAACATGGGCAAACTTCAATATTACCAACCAAAAAAGCATCAGAATACAAAGTATTAGAAAGCCTGCCACAAATTTTGGATTTTTGATGACTTTTAGTTTTACTGCAAAAAACGGTACACCAAAGCCGAAGAATGCAGCTACAGCATAAATTGCCTGTCTTATTCCATAAACATCTGGTTTAAAACCATTAACTAATAAAATATCAGAACTAGCTGAATATACCAAAATTACTCCGATTACTACCAAAATTAAGTAAGGGATAAAAATTCGGTAATTAAGATAATTTAATTTTCGACGCACGAGCGTTGCCCCTTTATGTGAAATTACTTTTTAATTATAAAACAAAAAAGTCATCGCTTCTATTAAGCAATGACTTTTTAGCAATTATGTAAAAGTAATTATTTAGTACGGTTACGCTTCTTGTCAGCCTTTTGACGTTCTGAAGTGTTTAAGATCTTCTTACGTAAACGAATTGATTCTGGAGTTACTTCACAGTATTCGTCATCGTTCAAGAATTCAATGGCTTCTTCAAGAGTCAAAGTCTTTGGAGTCTTGATTGCAGCAGCGTGGTCCTTACCAGCAGCACGGGTGTTAGTCAAGTTCTTACCCTTAGTTACGTTAACGGCAATATCACGTTCACGACTTGATTGACCAACAATCATACCTTCGTAAACTTCAACACCGGCACCGATGAATAATTCACCACGTTGTTCAACTGATTGAAGTGAGTAAGTAGTTGATTGACCTTGGTTGATTGATACCAAAGCACCATTACGACGGCCTGGGTTCCAGTTCTTAACAACTGGCTTGTAAGCTGCGAAGGTGTGGTTCATGATACCGTAACCACCAGTTTGTGACATGAATTCGTTATTGTAACCAATCAAACCACGTGATGGAACTAAGAATTCAAGACGGGTTTGGCCGTTACCAGTTGACTCCATGTTTTGCATTTCACCTTTTCTTTGTGAAAGGGAGTCAATAACTGAACCAACATATTCATCTGGAGTATCAACTTGAACAGATTCGAATGGTTCACACATAGTACCATCAATTTCACGGTAAATAACCTTAGGACGTGAAAGTTGTAATTCGAAACCTTCACGACGAAGTTCTTCAACCAAAATTGAAAGGTGAAGTTCACCACGACCTGAAACAGTCCAAGCATTTAATTGATCAGTAGGTTCAACCTTCAAAGAAACATCAGTACGAGTTTGACGAATTAAACGGTCTTCAAGCTTCTTAGGAGTTACTTGGTCACCTTCACGACCAGCAAATGGTGAGTCGTTGGCAACGAAGTCCATTTGAAGTGTTGGTGGATCGATCTTAAGAAGTGGCAAAGCTTCTGGGTGATCTGCTGAAGCAATAGTTTCACCAACGTAAATATCATTAATACCACTGATGGCAACGATATCGCCGGCCTTAGCTTCTTTAATTTCGTTACGCTTCAAACCGAAGTAACCAAACAACTTAGTAACGCGGAAGTTTTGAGTTGAACCATCACGCTTCATAACAGTGATGTTGTCGCCAACCTTAACCTTACCACGGTAAATTCTACCTACACCAATACGACCAACGTAGTCATCCCAATCAAGCATAGTGATTTGGAATTGAAGTGGTTCATCTGAGTTGTCGATTGGAGCAGGAATGTACTTAAGAATGGTATCAAAGATAGGATCCATAGTTTCCTTTTGAGTACTTGGATCTGGATCATATGATGAGGTACCATTCAAAGCTGATGCGTAAACAACTGGGAAGTCAAGTTGTTCATCGTTAGCACCTAATTCAATGAAGAGTTCAAGTACGTCATCCAAAACTTTCTTAGGACGAGCGCCTGGACGATCAATCTTGTTTAAAACAACAATTGGCTTTACACCAGCTTCCAAAGCCTTCTTCAATACGAAACGAGTTTGTGGCATTGGACCTTCGTAAGCATCAACCAAAAGCAATGCTCCGTCTACCATGTGCATAACACGTTCTACTTCACCACCGAAGTCAGCGTGTCCTGGCGTATCCAAGATATTAATAGTAGTATCCTTGTAACGAACAGCTGTGTTCTTTGACAAAATAGTAATACCACGTTCACGTTCAATGGCGTTTGAGTCCATAGCACGATCTTCCAGATTCATGTGTTCTGGTAAAGTATCGGATTGCTTCAATAATTGGTTAACCAAAGTAGTTTTACCGTGGTCAACATGGGCAATAATAGCGATATTTCTAAGATCGTCTCTTCTTTTTTCTGACAAAAGTATTTCCTCCCCACTCTTCAATAAAAAAACTGTGACTAGGCCACAGTTCCGGTAACGCTTCTGCGCTTTATCGAAGTGCTTCTTTTTTTGATCTGTATAGTTACGTTAGTGAATTTTACCACCTAACTGCACGCCGGTCAACGCTTAACACTCATTTAACTTTTCATTTATTTTATCTTTAATCAAGCAAAATCCTCTGAATTATGGTAAAAATATAGTTAGATCTTATTTTTTTAAAAGGAGTAATTATTTTGATTTTAATGAAAGACATTGTGCGCGACGGCGATCCTGTCTTGCGCAAAGTCGCTAAGCCACTTACTTTTCCACTTAGCGATCACTACAAAAAATTAGCAGACGATATGATGGAATACTTGGTCAACTCACAAGATCCCAAGATTGCTGAAAAGCACCAACTTAGAGCAGGTGTTGGTTTAGCAGCTCCTCAAGTCGGCGAAAGTGTTCAAATGGCTGCACTTTTAGTTCCTGACGACGAAGGTAAAATTATTTTCAAAGAAATTTACGTTAACCCTGAAATTATTTCTGAATCTGTTCGCCAAGCTTGCTTAAGCGAAGGTGAAGGTTGCTTAAGTGTTGATGAAGTAATCAACGGCTACGTTCCTCGTCCAGACAAGTTGACTATTCACTACTACACTGTTGACGGTGAAGAAAAGACTATCCGTTTAAAGGATTACCCAGCTATCGTATCTTCTCACGAAATCGATCACTTAAACGGCCACTTGTTCTACGACAGAATCAACAAGCAAAAACCATACGCCCTTAAAGAAGATACAGTAGTGATTTCTTAATCGTTATTTAAACGCAAAAAGACCTGCAATTGCAGGCCTTTTTTGATACAAAAAACCACTGGGCGACTAAACCAGTGGCTCATACATTGGGAATTAAGAAGATTGAAGAGACTTCTTACAGCGAGCAAATGAGTTTATTAATCATTTACTACACGTTCATGGTACAACCTACGTTATTTTACGTCAATAATATTACTAAAAAATTATCACTCTAAATCGATTCAAACATATTTATATACTTAGTTTTATAAATATGATAGAATTTTTAATAGCTATTGAGTATTTTTTACTCAAAATTGAACGTTTATACATTAATAAGGAGAATCATTTATGATTTACAAAGTTTTGTATCAAAAAGACAAGATTGTCAATCCTCGTAGAGAAACTACTAAGACTCTTTACATGGAGGCTGACAACATGGTCGAAGCAAGAAGCATGGTTGAGGACAACACCCCCTATAACATTGAACTCATCCAAGAATTAACAGGTAATTCTTTAGCTTACGAAAAAGAACACGCTGACTTCAAGTTAACGACGTTCGACAAGAAGTAATAAAGAGTGCGAATTAAAAATAATGAAGTAGCCGTTTATGCAATCGGGGGTTTGCATGAAATTGGCAAGAATATGTATTGTGTGCAGTACCAGGATGAAATTATCATCATGGACTGTGGTATTAAATTCCCCGAAGATGATTTATTAGGTATCAACTACGTAATCTCAGATTACTCCTACCTAGTTAAAAATCGTAAGAAAATCAAGGCGCTAGTAGTTAGTCACGGACACGAAGACCACATTGGTGGTATTCCATTCTTATTGGAAAAGATCCCTGAAATTCCAGTTTATGCAACTCCATTTGCCCTATCCTTAATTAAAGGTAAGTTGGAAGAACACGGAATTTTAAAGACGACCGAACTACATGAAGAGCATGAAGACACTGTTTTGAAGTTCAAGAAGCTTTCCGTTTCATTCTTTAGAACAACTCACTCAATTCCTGATACTTTGGGAATCGCTGTTCATACACCACTTGGTGCTGTTGTCTTTACCGGTGACTTCAAGTTTGACTTGACTCCTGTAATGAATCAGCCAGCTCCAGATTTCCAAAAGATGGCTAAATTAGGAAACGAAGGTGTGCTTGCCCTTCTTTCAGACTCAACTAACGCTGAAGTTACGCAATTTACGAAGTCTGAAAGATTCGTTGCACAATCGCTTCATAATATCATTACTGGTATTCATGGTAGAATCATCTTTGCCACTTTCGCTTCTAACCTTTACCGTGTATCTACTGCGATTCAAGCAGCAATTGATACTGGCAGAAAGGTAGCTATCTTCGGGCGAAGCATGGAAAATGGTG
Organism: Lactobacillus sp. N54.MGS-719; assembly: GCF_000980505.1. Taxonomy (NCBI): domain Bacteria; kingdom Bacillati; phylum Bacillota; class Bacilli; order Lactobacillales; family Lactobacillaceae; genus Lactobacillus; species Lactobacillus sp. N54.MGS-719. Next base: position 16,560 of record NZ_LARO01000012.1, on the reverse strand, counting down.
TCGACAATGGTATTGATTTAGGCTACTTGCATGTACCTAAGGATTTAATTGTTGATGCTGATGAAATTAACAAATTGCCACCTGACAAAGTGATGATCTTATGTACTGGTTCACAGGGTGAACCTTTAGCAGCTTTATCTAGAATTGCTAACGGTACTCACAGACAAATCACTTTGCAACCTGGTGATACAGTAATCTTCTCTTCTAACCCAATTCCAGGTAACACATTGAGCGTTAACCACTTAATTAACAAATTAATGGAAGGCGGAGCCAATGTAATTCACGGACGTGTAAACAACGTCCACACTTCTGGACACGGTGGTCAAGAAGAACTTAAGATGATGGTTCGTTTAACCAAACCTAAGTACATGATTCCTGTTCACGGCGAATACAGAATGCAGGTAATTCACACTCAACTTGCTCAAGAAGCTGGTGTTCCTGCAGAAAATACATTCGTTTTGTCTAACGGTGAAGTTGTCTGCTTTGGTCCAAACGGTGCAAGAATTGCTGGTCGCATCCCTGCTGGTGATGTTTATGTTGATACCTCCGGTACAGCAGATGTTGGCAATGTCGTAGTTCACGACCGTCAAATTCTTTCAGAAGAAGGTTTAGTAGTAGCTGTAGCTACAGTTGACTACAAGCATAAACGTGTTCTTGCCGGACCTGATATTTTAAGTCGTGGTTTCGTTTATATGAGAGAATCAACTGAATTAATCAGTCAGGCTCAAAAACATGTCTACCATGTTCTTAGAAACGAAATGGCAAAATCAGATAAACCTAAGGAAAGCGAAATTAAAAAGGCAATTACCGAAAACTTATCTGACTTCCTTTACTCGAAGACTGAAAGACGGCCAATGATTTTACCAATCATCATCGAAAAAAATAGCTAATAAGGCTCCTTCGGGAGCCTTTTATTTTAGAACTATAGAATTTAATTATGAGCAAAAAAATAAAAGTACATTTATTAGTCAATGAAACAGCTGGAAATGGTAATGCAAAGAAAGCTAACGTCGCATTGCAACAAGTGTTAAACGAATTAAATATACCTTTTACCTGGCAAAAAAGTCGTTTTCCCAAGGAATTGACTACTCTAGCTAAAAACTATGTCAATACAAATCCAAGCGAAAATAATATTCTGATTGTAGTAGGCGGGGATGGTTCATTTAATGAAGTATTAAATGGCATTAAAGCATCTAACTATCCTGATACCCCTATTACTTATTTGCCAGCTGGAACAGGTAACGATTTTGCTCGTGGTGCTGGACTAACAGCTGATCCTCGACAATTAGTCCATAATTTGCTCAATGATCTAGCCCCAGAACAAGTAGATTGCGGCTATTTTTCTGCAAACATACCGGGAGAAAATACCGGCTACTTTGTCAATAATTTTGGGATTGGCTTCGATGCTTTTATTGTTTATCAAAGCAACCATGAAAAATTAAAGGATATGCTTAACCGACTCAATTTGGGCAATCTGATCTATGGTCTTAATGTCGTCAAGGCATTGGCGCAACAAGACACATTTACTGTAACTGTAAAAACCAAAGCCAAAACTTGGCGTTACAGCGATGCTTATTTTGTTACCACTACCAATCACCCTTATTTTGGTGGTGGCTTTGCTATTTTGCCTAAAGCTGATGTTTATAGTCACCATTTGGACACTGTTATCGTTGAAAAACCTAGTTTAAGTAAATTCATTTTTCTCTTCAGTAAGCTATTAAAAGATGGTTCACACGTGAATGCGCCGCAATTTCATTATGTGGAAGCCCAAGAAATTCAAGTTGAAACTAGAAAACCTGAATTTGCTCAAATTGATGGTGAAGATGTAAATGCTCAAGGATTTAAAGTTAAATTCAAAATCGATCATTTCAATCTATTAAAATAAGCCAAAGGATTTCTCCTTTGGCTTTTATATTTTGTCTAAAATTTCTTTATCTATCTGATGCTGTTTATAATACGTTTCCGCATCTACAAAGCTACGTACTTGATCATAAAATTTCTTCCAATAGCGGTATTGTTGATACAACTGACGCCATTCACGTGCACCTGATAAATAATCTGCTAATAAATTATTGATATGCTCAATATGTTTAATTACTTGGTTAGCATGGTAAAGCTGCTCATCAACAGCTTTTTCATCCAGTTTCATGTCATCTTCAAATAATAAAATGTTTTCACTAAAAGTCTTTTCCTCTTCTAGTGCCTTATTATTAGTCATTTCTTCCCCTATTGCGGAGACTTCTTCTGGCTGCAATCCAATGCCTGCCGGTGCTTTGACTAATAAAGATTGAATATCATCTAATTGACAAACTTCAATTCCTACTCGCTCGTATCTTTCGATCTTTTCTAGAGTAAATTTTTCTTCAGTACGACTAACTACCACAACTACATTACGAATCAACTGATCTATACTAGGAATTCGTTTTAACAAATTAATGATTGCTGGATTGTTGCTTTTTTCTAGAACATACTTGATGCTTTCTTTATGTTTAGCTACTTGATCAGCTATTTCACTATAATCCTTAAGCATATCGTAAGAATGGTTCTTACTCGTTCTAGCCTTAGTTTCAAAACAAAAAATACCGCTAGATGCAATAACCAAGTGATCAATTTGGTTGTTGCCCAGTTTAGTTTGCTTTTCATACGGATATGGCAAAATCAAATTATGAATTAAAATTTTGCCAAACTGAACTTCTTTAATTCTTTTATTGACTAATTCTTCTGCAGCAGCTCCGGCTAAAAGATTACTAGCATGCCGCAAATCATGATCAGATAAAACATCCATTGGATGAAGATACTTGATTTTTCCTAAATGCAAATCGGTCATTCTTTTTTGAAAATTGGTAACATTCTTGTTGTATGTTTTAAAACCGGAATTAATCGCACTAATTCGCAAAACATTACGCAACTGTAATGCCCGTCTCAGATCACGTTTTTTAGTGAAATCTAGTTTCTCCGCTTTTTCTAACGAATGAATAGCTGCAGTATCCGTAACTTTATCTCGTTTTACCCATTCTTTTTGATAATAAGCGTGGTTTTCGAGTTCGTTAGCATATTGTTTCATGTCATTTTCAAGAGGTAGAACTTCTGCTTTTTTCTCTTGCACCATAGAACGATAATATTGCAGCTTCGTTTTTATTTTAGCGAAATCGGTAATCTGTTGCTTTTGATATTGATAAAATTCGTTTTTCTCATCTTTTTCATTCCAAACGGTCTTTCTAAAATAGTGACCATCTGTAACACCAAATTCGATAAATTCCGCAATCGTTCGATCTAAATTATACTTAATCAAGAATAAGCAGTGACCGTTGCGATCAAATATTCTCCGTTTAATAAATCCGGGACGAATAAATTCAACAATCTGAAAAGTCAATCCCCGCTTATTTGGAAAACGATATGGCAATTGTTTTCCTGCAATCTTTTCTAATTTATTAAATTCTTCTTTATCTGTATCACTGAGTTCCACTTTTTTCACTCTGCTCTTAGCTTTTATTGACCGAAAAAAACAATAGGTGATCAGACCTACTGTCAGCGTAATAATTGTAATCTCCATATTAATTCATTTTTTATTCCTTAGAACATGCGTTTAAGCATCCTAATTATATCATGCTTTTGTATATTCAAAAAGCCTTATGATACCTAGATCATAAGACTCTTTTAGGTTTATAAATGAATATCTTCCATACCGATCATTGGATCAATTTCACCTGAATAAATTTTTTCAGGAGTTAGAATATAATCCTCCGGTTGCTTAGGTTTTGTTTTTTCTTTTGGCTTTGACTCTGGTTCCTGAACATTTTCCGGTTTAACCGTAATGCCTAATTGTTTACGTAATTTGGAAGCTAGACCAGTTTTACGGTCATTGCCTGATGTTTTAAAGGCCGCTTCAAAAGCTCTAGGATCTCCTACTAACACCAAATTCTTTTCAGCACGGGTAATTGCAGTATACAAAAGATTTCGTTTCAGCATCACATAGTTCTGCATCGTTAGGTTGAGAACTACTAATGGAAATTCTGAACCTTGAGATTTATGAATTGTAATCGCATAGGCCCTAGTTAAATCATTTAAATCTTTTCGCCCAAAAGTAACTTCACGATCATCAAACTTGGCAACCATGCATTCTTCGGAGTTCTCTTCATCGATACTGCTAATTTTACCGATTTGGCCATTATAAATGTCCTTTTCAGGATTATTCTGCAATTGCAAAATTCTGTCGCCAATCCGGAAAGTTTCGTTATGAGCTTCCAGTGACTTACTTTTAGCCTTAGGCGGATTCATGATTTCTTGAATAATATCGTTTAAGTTATCTACTCCGCCATTGCCATGATACATTGCACCTAAAACTTGAATATCATCTTTAGCAAAACCACGCTTTAAAGCAAGTTCAACAATTTGACCAACTGCATCCCCCACCAAATCTGGTCGACAGCTGATAAATGAATAGTTCTTTGTCTTCTTAAATAAAGCACCTTCATTCACACCTTCATTGACCGCATGGGCAAGCGAAATAATCGTTGAATCGTCACCTTGTCGATGGATTTCTTTCAAAATCGTTGTTGGAAATGCTTGCGACTTAATCAAATCACTGAAAACATTACCCGCACCAACTGATGGAAGCTGATCCTTATCACCGACAAAGACAATATGGCGAATTTGATTAATACTGGACAAAAGCTGTTTAAACAAGAACATATCAACCATCGACATCTCGTCAATAATTAATATTTCACCGTTTAATTCATTTAGTTCACCAGTGCCTGCATCCCCAATACCTAATCCCAGCATTCTGTGAATCGTTTTAGCACCGATACCAGTAATCTCACTCATTCTCTTAGCCGCACGGCCAGTAGGTGCAGCCAAAAGGAATGGTGGATCTTCACTGTACAAAGCAGAAGCTGGGATTTCAGCCAGCTTTCTCAAAGCTAGTAAAATTCCGTTGATAATCGTAGTTTTACCTGTACCAGGGCCACCAGTCAAAATTGAAATAGGATGATTCAACGCATTTTTGATAGCTAATTTTTGCGTTTCGTCATATTTAATTTTCAATTCTTTTTCTGCATCCTTAATGGCTGTGTTCATCTCTTTCTCGCTATATTGTTCATCTTCTTGATCCTGTCTGGATTCAACCAAATATTTCATCGAGTGAGCAATATCAACTTCCGTTTGGTAGATGTTTTGTAAAGCCGCTACATCATCATTGACTACGATCTTGCCATCTTGTTGCAAACCAAGGACACAATTAGCAATAGGATCAAATTTATCAATTTGCAATAGTTTGCTTGCTTCTGTCAGAAGTTCCTTAAGCGGTACATAAGTATCGCCGCTACCACTTAAAGCGTCAATCAACACCTGATAAATCGCACCGTTGATTCTGCGGGGATCATCATCCTTAATTTCTAACTGTTTACCCAACATATCGGCTGATTTAAAACCAAAACCACTTACATCATTGATCACTGCATAAGGATCTGTTTGCAGTTTCTTTAGACTGTCGCCATGATATAACTGATAAATATTAGCTGCAATTCGACGATTGATCCCGTACTGTGCTAATTTCAAGACAATTTCTGAATAAGAATCCATTGAATTCAGCCCAGAAAGCAAGCTATCTTTTTGTTTTCTAGTTAAAGATAAAGTATCAATCTTAGCAGGCTTTTCTTTTAAAATATCCAAAGCATTTAAGCCTAGCTCATCGATAATCGTATTGGCAGCCTTTTTTCCTATGCCTGGGAATTTATCAGAACTCAAATATTTAGTTAATGAACCTTCTTCATGCGGCAAAACCTGCTTATAGCTAGTAGCTCTAAATTGCAAACCAAACTTTTCATGCATCACAAGTTTGCCTTCAAAACGATAACTAGCTGAAATTTGAATATCGCCAAAATTACCGGTCACTTTTATTTCATCGCGTGAATAGTTTTCTAGTGAGCCAATAATTTCAACATCTAAAATTTTATATAAATCCTTGTCGTTCTCGAAAACGATCCCGTTAACCTTACCGGTAAATTCGACCATTATTTTTTCTTTTCCTTATTATTTAGCATTTTCATAATTGAAACATATTGATTCATTGCATGATGATAATACTTGATATCCATTTGTTTAGCCTGATCAAAATATTTCTCTGCGTGATCACGATCTTTTTCTAATGTCGTTACACCTAGCAAAAAATAGACCTTAGCTGTTCTTTTATCTTCCGGAATAGCTAAATACATTTGCTCGGCTTGTTTAGCTTCACCCATGCTTAACCAAATATCGCCTAGCAATTCTTGCACGCGTTCATCGATCTTTTTAATCGTTAAAGCATAAGCTAAAGCCTTTTGACTTTGACCTAGTTTCAAGTAAGTTAAGGCCTTTTGGTAAAGAGTTAAATCATCATTAGGAATTTGATCTAGTAAATTCAGCGCTTTATCAAAATCACCTTGCATATAGTAGCAAACAGCTAAGTTGTAGCTTAATTCACGTGGTTTCTTAACCAGATGCTGTGCTTGTTCAAGCAGTTTTTGTGCCTGATCGGCACTGCCTTGCTCAATTAAATAAGTTGAAAGCTGTAAATAATTTTCAATATTTTGCGGTTTTTCATCTATTTTTTTGATCAATAAATGAATCGCCTGATCTACTTTGCCTTCGTTATATAGCTTCTCAATTTTATTGTTCATTATAAAGAATCCGTTTTAGATAATTTTCTGCCTAAGTAGCTAGTTTCGTTCCAAACAACAGGCTTAAATGTCTTACCGCCATCTTTGGTTTCCAAAATCGTTAAACTAGTATTACTTAAACCACCATTTTTACGAATATCCTTCAAAGGATAACCCAAAAGGCCACCCATAATTGCGGACAAAGCAGCACCATGACTAACAGCTAAAACTTTGTCGTCATCGTTAGGAAATCTCTTAGCCATTTCTTCAGCAAAAGACTTACCACGAGCAATTACATGAGGATAGTCTTCTCCGTGTAATTCAGTAGGATCATATTGATCTGGGTGATGCCAGAAATTATCCATTTGCTTAGGATATTTCTTTTCCGCATCAGCGAACTTCATACCTTCCATATCACCTAGGTTAAATTCACGCAGGCGCTCATCAATTGTAACTGGTAAATTAGCATTCATTGCATCGTCAATTCCTTGGGCTGTATTAAAAGCACGATCAAGCGGACTAGCAAAAATGCCTCTAAACTTTGTTCCGCGTAAATATTTACCTAATTTTTGAATATCTTTTTTACTTTGTGGAAGCAAGGGTGAATCACCATGTCCACCTTGAAAACGACTGGCTAAATTCCACTCAGTTTTACCATGACGCACAAAATAAATTTGCATATTTTAAATTCCCCCGAAAATCTGTAGTTATTAGTAATAGTTTAGCACAAAACAAAAGGATGTTCGAAAACACGAACATCCTTTTTAGCTTTCTCTTAAACTAATTGAAGTTGCTTATCTTCTTGGTAAGCTGCATCAATGTTGCCGCCACCCAAACATTCTTCACCATTGTATAAAACAAGTGCTTGTCCAGGAGTAACAGCACGTGCTGGTTCATCAAAGTAAACATCTGCAGTATTGTCAGCAGCATGATACTTAACGGTAACACCAATATCACATTGACGATAACGGAACTTGGCACTGCAATGCATTTCGAAATCATGATCTGGCTTGCCAGTAAAGAATGACATATCACTTGCCTTCAAGCGACTAGCATAAAGAAGTGGACTGTCATAACCTTGTTCAACGATCAATTCATTCTTCTTTAAGTCCTTACCAACTACAAACCATGGATCAGTTGATTCCTTGGTTGAACCTAAGCCCAAACCTTGTCTTTGACCAATAGTGTAGTACATTAAGCCAGCGTGTTCACCGACAACTTTACCGTCTGGGGTAACCATTTTACCTGACTTAGCTGGCAAAAATTCGCTCAAGAACTTTCTAAAGTTTCTTTCACCGATAAAGCAAATACCAGTAGAATCCTTCTTCTTAGCTGTAGCTAAACCATTTGCCAAAGCAATCTCTCTTACTTGAGGCTTAGTTAAGTTAGCTAATGGGAAGATGACCTTTTTAATTTGATCTTGATTTAATTGACTCAAGAAGTAGGTCTGATCCTTGTTACCGTCCTTTGGACGCATCATGTGAGTTACGCCATTTGCATCCTTCACGGTCTTTGCGTAATGACCCATTGCAATATAATCTGCATCCAAATCCATTGCGAATTCCAAGAATGACTTGAACTTAATCTGGCTGTTGCACATTACATCTGGGTTAGGAGTTCTGCCCTTCTTGTATTCATTTAAGAAGTACTCGAACACACGATGCCAATATTCCTTTTCAAAATTAATTGAATAATAAGGAATACCGATCTTGTCGGCTACCTTTTTTACATCTTCGTAGTCTTCTGTAGCGGTACAAACACCAGCATCATCGGTGTCATCCCAGTTCTTCATAAATACGCCGACAACGTCGTAGCCTTGTTGCTTGAGTAAAAGTGCTGAAACTGATGAATCAACACCGCCACTCATACCAACAACTACCCTAATCTTACTATTGTCAACCATTATTCAATCAATCCTTTACCTCTAGCAAAATATTACGCTCTTCAAGATCTTTTAAAATGTAGTTTAAAAGTTCAACAGTAGGCGCTAATTGCTTATTCTTAAAAATATTAACTTTTTGCAAACCACTGCGATCAGTAACGACCATAGTTAAATGTGACAAATCCTTATTAATAGTCATCTTCAACTTAGTAGGTGCATTATAAGGTGAATCATTGTAAAGGGGATGTTCATAATTGAAGTTACCCTTTGGTGTCTTTACAAAGCCTGCATCTATTAAAGCATAAAGCTTCAAATCAGAACTTAAAGTAAATTTACGTTTATCACCATTAATCACAACTGTATTTGCCATAATTTTCCTCACTTATTTATAATAAGTTGCTTTCTTTTTAAAAGCAACTATTTATTTTTTGATTGAATTCTTTTAGCAATTTTTACTAGTTCTTGCGCAAAAGATTTAATTTCTTCCTCTGTATTATAACGCCCAAATGAGATTCTAATCGATTCATTTATGCGTGGAGAATCTGTACCAAAACATGCAATTAAAACATGTGAAGGCTCTAATGAGCCCGCGGTACATGCAGAACCACCTGAAACAGCGTAGCCGTTCAAATCAAGATTGGTTTGCATTGAAGTGGTAGAAACTCCCTTAAGCCACAAATTCAATACGTGATGTGAATAGCCGGCTCCATATCCACCATTGATCTCATAGTCAATGTCATTATCGTCCAAGGTCTTTAAAATAATATCTTGAAAATGAGCATATTTTTCTTGCAGGCTCTCATGACCAATTTCTGATAATTCCTTAACAGCTTCACCAAAACCAGCAATTCCAGGTACATTCTCTGTTCCTGCACGACGTTTAGTTTCCTGTTCGCCGCCTAAAACTAAATTAGGAATATTAATATCGGCATTTTCGTACAAGAAACCTAAAAACTTAGGTCCATTAATTTTATGAGCCGATACTGATAATAAATCAATATGCATGGCCTTAACATCGATATCAATTGTGCCCATTCCTTGGACATTATCAACATGGAAGTAAGCATTGCTGTCTTTAACCAATTCGCCAATTTCCTTTAAAGGCATAATCGAACCAACTTCGTTATTAACAGCCATAGTTGAAACTAGAATCGTATCCGGAGTCAATTCCTTTTTTAGTTGATCCAAAGAAATATGACCAGTTTCATCAACATCTAAATAGACAATGTTGTAGCCTTCTTGCTCAAGACGTTTCATCGGATTTAAAACTGATGGGTGTTCGATTTTAGTGGTAATGATTTTTTTACCACTATTTTTACGACTATAAGCTGTTCCAAAAATTGCAGTATTATTGCTTTCGGAACCACCTGAAGTAAAAATAATTTCTCCGTCTTTAGCATTAATGCTTTCCGCAATTTGGTGACGAGCCTTGTCAATCACGTTTCTGGCCTTACGTCCCAATTCATAAGTACTTGATGCATTACCAAAATCATTCTTCATTTCATCAGTAATAACATTAATTACCTTAGGAGACATAGGGGTTGTGGCGGCATTATCTAAATAAATTTCACGCATACTCTAATTCATCTTTTCTACATAATCACTAATTAACTTAGCGGCCTTAGCTCCCACTTTCTTGACGAAAGTATTAAAATCTTCGTTAGCTGATCCATCACCATTATCGGAAATTGCACGCATAGCAACCAATGGCTTATTAAAGGCATGAGCAACTTGTGCAAAGGCCGCACCTTCCATTTCAACACATAAAGCGTCTGGAAAATTCTTTTTAATTTCTTCTTTTTGCTTACTTGATGCAATAAATGAGTCACCAGTTACTACTAAGCCTTCGCGAAAGGCAACATTTTGCTTTTTCAAGTAATTTGCAAATGCTGCACGTTTTGGTGAATCAAGTACAAATTGAGCTGGTTGTTGTGGAATTTGACCTTCTACATAGTTACCAGCTGCGGTATTATGCGCATCATAATATGCAAATGCATTAGGCAAAACAAGATCTTCTTGATGAACATCTTCTTTAAGGGCACCAGCTGAACCAGTCATAAATATTACATCAATATCAACACTAGTTAACAAACTAGAAAGATTCATGGCTGCTTGGACTTTACCAATACCACTCAAACCTAAATATACATCATTGCCATTAACAGAAAAATGTTCGAATTCAGTAGATCCGAACATTTCTTTATTTTCTGAATGGAAATGATTACGATAAAATTCAGCTTCTTCAGCCATTGGGACGATAATCGCAATCTTCATCTTATTCCTCATTTCCAAATTATAAATGAAATAGCGCAAGTAGCACTAAAACTATCAACACGATTACTAACAGAATAGCACGATTCAATCTTTTTTTCAGTTTTAAAGACTTATTTTCACGTACTGTCTCTTTATCAATAGTTTCATCGCGTTGATAAAACTCTTGTCCATCCCCAGCCAAGGGACGACATCGATTTTCAACCTCGTTTTTATCCTTGGTGAAATCGGGATTAACATCAACTTCTTCTGAATCATTATTTGAAAAAGCTGACTTGACTTTATCTATTAAACCTTTTTTCTGCCGTTTACGATAATCAGAACGTTTCTCTGTCATTATTCTTTATTCTCGCTTTGAGCATTACGCAACAACATGTTTTCCCAAACGGTAATTGCATAAATAGTCTTGGCATCAACGATTTTTCCTTCAGATAACAAATTCTTCAATTCGTCTAAGCTGTACCAATCAGCGGTCAAGAATTCATCTTCATCCAATGAACGTTTGTCAGTAAGCTTAGTCAAAGTATCACAGTAGAAAAGATACATCTTTTCATCACAGAAGCCTGGGCTTGAGTAAAATTCACTTACCTTTTCCCAATAATCTGCCTTATAGCCGCCTTCTTCATTTAATTCACGCTTCATTGCATCAAGAGGACTGGCATCTGTAGGATCAATTAAACCTGCTGGAATTTCGAGCGTAATTTGTTTAATTGCTTCACGCCATTGCTTTACCAAAAGCATCTTTTGTTCATCGTTAATTGCGATCACGCCAGATGCTGGACGGTGTTTAATTATTTCTCTTGTTGCAGTTTCGCCATTAGGTAGCTTAATTGTGCGAACTGATAAATCTAAGATTCGTCCTTGAAAAATTTGCTGCGATGAGATTTCTTTTTCTTTTAAATCCACTAAGTCTCGTGTCTCCTTTTAGGCTAAATAAACATTAACGCATTGCAGGCCGTTTTTACCTTGAGCTAATTGATACTTAACTCTATCGCCTACTTTTAAGGTTTTATAGCCTTCTTCTTTAATGGCCTTATAAAAGACAAAGTATGATTTATGATTCTTGTCATCTTCAATAAAGCCGTAGCTGCTGCCATCATCGAATTGTTTAACAGTACCTAAACGCATTAGTCTTCTAATCCTTCTTGAACAGCTTCTGGATAATCAGCTTCTACAATCTTAGCACAACGACCACAAAGTTTTGGTAACTTAGGATCTTCACCAATATCAGTTCTGATCATTCTACAACGAGGACAAACTTCGCCTTCAGCATGTTCAACTACAATACTTGCATTATTCAATTTTTCAGCATCTTCAGGTGCTTCACCATCAGCGATGGTTAACTTAGATATGATCAAGATTTGTCTGAAGTCAGCATCTAAATCATCAAGCATAGCCTTAGTTTCCTTATCTGGATAAATAGTTACAGCTGCTTCGAATGATTTACCAATCAACTTCTTGTTTCTTGCATCTTCTAATGCCTTTAATACATCATTGCGAAGGTTCATGAATTTACCCCAGTTTTCAAGGAGTTCATCATGATTTGCATAACCTTCAACCTTAGGCATGTTAGCAAGTTGTACGTAATCTTCTGGTTCCTTCAAGAAGCCCCAGATTTCTTCCATAGTGTGTGGCAAAATTGGAGTCAAGATCTTGTCCAACTTAACTGCTGCGTCGTAGATTACAGTTTGCATTGAACGACGTGCATGACTGTCTTGGTCTTCGATGTAAAGAACATCCTTAGCAAAATCAAGGTAGAATGCTGAAAGGTCATTTGAAATAAAGTTGAAGACCTTCTTAAATACTGTAGTAAAGTCGAACTTGTCATATGCAGCCAAGCAGTCCTTTACTAAGTCATTCAACTTAACTTCCATGTATTGGTCAACTGAACGAAGATCATCGTAAGAAACACGGTTTTCCTTTGGATCAAAGTCACTGGTGTTAGCAAGCATGTAACGGAAAGTGTTTCTGATCTTTCTGTAGCCTTCTGCTGATTGTTGCAAAATACCCATTGAAACTGCAACGTCAGAAGTAGTATCAGCTTGAGCAACCCAAAGTCTAATAATTTCAGCACCCATACGCTTGATTACGTCATTTGGTGAAATGACATTGCCAAGAGATTTAGACATCTTGTGCCCCTTGTCATCCAATACGAAACCTTGTGACAATACTTCCTTGTATGGTGCCTTACCAGTTACAGCAACTGAAGTAATCAAACTTGAGTTGAACCAACCACGGTATTGGTCACTACCTTCAAGATAAAGGTCTGCTGGGAAGTGCAAGCCATCACGTTTTTCCATTACGCCTGACCATGATGAACCAGAGTCAAACCAAACATCAAGGATATCCTTTTCCTTAGTAAATTCACCATTTGGTGAGTGTTCTGAAGTAAAGCCGTCTGGCAATAATTCCTTAGCAGTGTGAGTGTACCAAGCGTTTGATCCTTCTTTTTCAAAGATCTTGGCAATATGTTCAATAGTTTCTGGAGTAACAATTGGAGTACCATCTTCAGCGTAGAAGATTGGAAGTGGCACACCCCAAGCACGTTGACGTGAAATTACCCAGTCACCACGGTCCTTAATCATGTTGTACAGACGTGTCTTACCCCATGAAGGGATGAATTCAGCCTTATCAATTTGATCAAGAATTTGATCTCTAAATGGAGAAATTGAAGCAAACCATTGTGTAGTTGCTCTAAAGATAACTGGCTTCTTAGTACGCCAATCGTGTGGGTATGAGTGAGTGAAGACCTTAAGTTTAAGAAGTGCACCAGCGTCCTTAAGCTTTTGGATCATCAATTTATCTACGTCTTGGTAGAACATACCCTTAAGTTCAGGTACTTCATCAGTGTAGCAACCATGTGCATCTACTGGGCTGAAGATTGGTAAATTGTACTTTTGACCTACGTTAAAGTCATCTTCACCAAAACCAGGTGCAGTATGAACTAAACCAGTACCATCATCCAAAGTTACGTGGAAACCTTCAATTACAAGACTTTCCTTATCGTAGATTGGGTGCTTAGCCTTCATGTATTCCATGTCGGCACCCTTTACAGTTTGAACAACCTTGTAGTTATCCCAACCGATTTCTTCAGCAACCTTGTCAAGTAAGCCGCTAGCTACAACATATCTCTTGTCGCCTACTTGAACAACTGAATAGTCAAACTTAGGGTTAACACAAATTGCTTCATTGGCTGGAATAGTCCAAGGAGTAGTAGTCCAAATTACAAAGTAAGTATCTTTAGGATCGATAATACCCTTACCGTCAGTTACAGGGAAAGCAACGAAAATTGAGTTTGCTTCAACATCCTTGTATTCAACTTCTGCTTCTGCCAAAGTTGATTCACTTGACCATGACCAGTAAACTGGCTTCTTACCCTTGTAAATGTAGCCCTTCTTGTACATTTCACCGAAGACACGAATTTCTTGTGCTTCAAAATCGTGTTGCAAAGTAATGTATGGGTGATCCCAATCTGCCATTACTCCCAAACGTTTAAAGTCAGTCATTTGCTTCTGAATTTGTTCTTCAGCATATTGACGACAAAGTTCACGATATTTAGCACGATCCATTGTCTTACGATCTACACCTTTTTTAGCCAATTGTTGTTCAACTGGAAGACCGTGAGTATCCCAACCTGGAACGTAAGGTGCATAGTAGCCATTCATGTTCTTGTAACGAACAATGATATCCTTTGAAATCTTGTTCAAAGCGTGACCCATGTGAATGTTACCGTTAGCAAATGGAGGGCCATCATGTAAATCGAAACGAGGGTGACCTTCGTTTAACTTTAATCTTTGTTCATATAAATCATTTTCTTCCCATTCTTTTTGCCATTGAGCTTCACGAACGGGTAAATTACCACGCATCTTAAATTTAGTTTTACCTAAATTAAGCGTATCCTTAATTCTCATTAACATTAATCCTTTCTAAAAAAAGAAAACCTCGTCCCAAATTAGGACGAGGTTAACCGTGGTACCACCTAAATTGAACTCAAAATGAGTTCCACTTAATTTTGCGTAACGTGCAAAATACGTTTAGATCAATAGGCAGCTGATCAACTATCCGGCTCTTATGTTAGTCTCGCACCATCACTAACTCGCTGATTTGCCATCAAGTTTTACTGTCAATCTAATTAGCTATTTTTTATAATCGTCCGGAAATACAATCATTGAACCTAACTTGCTTGCTGCATCGTCGGGCTTAATATTAACTGTCTCATGACTCGGACTGTCCCCTGTCATTGGCTTAGGAGCTGAATCATTGTCATCGTCGTCAGGATCATCTGGCGTTTCTAAACTCAAATCATCAGGGTCTTGAGAAGAGTTTACGTCATTTTCATCGTAGTTGTCAATATCTTCGTCGTCATCATCGTCTAATGCGGCTTCACGAGCAAACTCTTCTTCTTGTGATTCTGGACCAGCTGGAAGAGGTTCAGCACCGCCACCTGGATAGAAACGTTGTGTATGGAAATATTCATCCAATGCATGTTGCCAACGTTCATCACTCAAATTATCAATTTCATCTTGTAACATTGATTGCATCCGATTACGGAATTCACCAATTTGCTCTTTCAAGCGCTTATAATCGCTTGAAATAACTTCTTGTTGTTGCTTTTGATAATTTGTATCAGTCTCAGCTTGCTTTTTAGCATCTTCAACAATGCGTCTAGCTTCTGCCTCTGCTCTTTCTTTCATTTCATCTGCATTTTGTTGAGCAGAAATAAGAGACTTATTGATTGATTTCTTCTTGTCATTGTATTCATCAACTTGAGCTTGCAGATCTTTTATCTTAGAGTTTAAAGATACAACCTCATTCTTTAAATCAACGATTTGATCAAGCGCATCCCCATAATTATCAACGATTTCATCTAAGAAGCTGTCTACTTCGTAGCGATCATAACCATTACGCCCCTTAGACTTAAACTCCTTATTATGAATATCCATTGGAGTCAATTGCGTTTTTTTGTCTGCCAAAGTTTGAGCACCACCTTATACTTACCTTTTCTTGTAGCCGAAACATCCTCAATTAAAATTCGACCAAAATGTCTTAGGCTTAAGACATCATTTTCTTTTACCATTATATTAGAATCTATTACGTCATGCCAATTTAATTTGACTAATTGACTATTAATCATCTTTTGGATTTGGCCGCGGCTTTGTTTGCTGATCCCAGACAAAACAGCATCGATTCTCATAGAAGCAACAATTTCAGTTTTTTCACTAGAATCATCTTCGGGCACTAAAACCTCTTTAAACGTAATTGGTTTTAATTTTACTTGTGCTCTTCCTATTCGATCGATTTGTTCTTCAAAGAAATCAGCTAGTTCTTTTTTAGCAAAAAACTGCCACTTGCCATTTCCATCAGTAATGATATCACCAAAAGTATCAGTATCAATGCCTGAATTAGCTAAAGTACCTAAGACGCCACTGTGATTAATTTGAATAAATTTCTGAGGGTAATCTATTTCATAGGGCTGAATTTGGTAAGCGTCTGGACGAAGATTAACCCATTCCTCGCTTAAAAATACCCTCTTCTTTTCTGCGTCAGAATAACCACCATACTCTTGGATAAAGGCATCATTACCAACAATTGTTTTCAAAATATCTCTTTTAGCTGGATCTAGAAAATCCGTTAAAATTGATTCATGTTTAAAAATCAACTGATTAAAAAGGTTCTATGATAAATCCTGTTGATAGATTTCTATGATATTCTATCAATAGGATTTTTTGCATTAAAAAAGAGGCACAAGCCTCACTGCATAATGTCCTT
>NZ_LARO01000013.1:0-41489 GCF_000980505.1 Lactobacillus sp. N54.MGS-719 | reverse complement strand
ATTATCGATCAATTAACTGTATCGATTTTGAACAATCCTTTAGCCATTGGTATGGTTTCAGGAATTATTATGGGTGACATCACTACAGGTCTTGCCGTAGGATCCACCCTGCAATTGATGGTCCTTGGGGTATCAACCTATGGTGGTGCTTCAATGCCTGACTTTATGACTGGTGCGATCGTTGGTACCGTTTATGCCGTTTTATCTGGTAAAGGTATTCAATTTGCGATCGGTTTAGCCGTTCCAGTTGGTTTATTAATGGTGCAACTCGATGTGCTTGCTCGATTCATCAACACCATCTTCCAACACAGAATGGACAAATTTATTAAGGAAAACAATCCAGATGCAGCCGCAAGAAACGCCCTTTGGGGAACTTTCTCATGGGGACTTTCACGTGCGATCCCTGTCTTCATTCTTTTAATTGTTGGTAACGATGTTGTCAGAATGATCTTACACATCATCCCTACTTGGTTAACTAACGGTCTTAAAGTTTCCGGTGGTATCTTACCTGTTGTTGGTATCGCTATCTTGCTTAGATACTTACCAACTAAGCGTTTCATTTCATATTTAGCAATTGGTTTTATCGCAGCTTCCTACATGAAGATTCCGATGCTTGGTGTTGCCTTACTAGGTGCAGCTCTTGCCTACATTCACTACCAACGCGAAGTTGCTAAATTAGAAGAAAAACCTGCTACTACAAACACAAATAATACAGAAAGTGAGGAATATGAAAATGACGAAGGCGAATACGAAAACTAATTCAGGTAAGTTAACCAAGAGAGATTTATTCAGAGCTAACTGGCGTTGGCTTTGGGGCAGTCAATTATCTTGGAACTACGAAAGAATGATGGCACCTGGTTACTTCTACGCTGTCTTGCCTTTTCTTAAGCGCTGGTACAAAGACGACGAATTAGTCGAAATGATGCAGATGCAAACTCAATTTTTCAACGTTAACGCTTATGTTGGTAACTTCATCATTGGTGTTGACTTAGCCCTTGAAGAAAGTCAAGGTATAAAGTCTAAAGATACTGTTGCTGGTATTAAGACTGGTTTAATGGGACCACTTGCCGGTATTGGTGACACGATCTTTAGTGCGATTATTCCAACTATCTGTGGTTCAATTGGTGCTTACATGGGACTTAGAGGCAATCCACTTGGTTCTATCCTTTGGATCCTTGTTGATCTTATCATCTTGTTCCTTCGTTTTTCATTCTTGCCAATGGGTTACTACCAAGGTACTAAGTTGATCGATTCAGCTTCTGGTAAGTTGAATGCTATCACTGACTCAGCTATTTTGCTTGGTGTAACGGTGGTTGGTGCGTTGATCCCTACCGTTATTAAGGCGAAAGTACCATACGTTTTCCATACCGGTAAAATCACGCTGAAGATGCAAACAATTTTAAACCAAATCATGCCATCCTTGGTACCAGTACTACTCGTAACACTTGTTTACTGGCTACTTGGTAAGAAAGGCGTTACATCAACTAAGATGATCTGGTTCGTCTTGATCCTCGGTATCATCTTATCATACTTCCACATTTTGGGTTAAAGACAAAAAAGAAGCTCCTTACGGAGCTCTTTTTTAATGCTTATGTTTATTTCTCAAGTAAACTATTCCCCCGGCAATAAGAACAATAATTCCCGCAAAGAGAAATAAATAGCCGACCAGAATCAAATAGAAGTTTTCGTGTAAAAAGCCTTGCTTATCAACGTATTCTACCGAATTAGCCTTGATAAAGAAACAAACAAATCCAAGAATCATCAAGAATCCACCAATCAAGGTCGTAATCATATTGTACTTAGCTTTGCGGTTTTCATCAGTATCTTTAATCAATTTTTGTGTCATCTTGTTCATATTATCGTCTCCTAAAATTAACTGATCTAGTGAGATGTGAAAGACACGATTGATCTCGATCAACATTTCTAAGTCGAGCAAATTGCGGTTATTTTTCCAGTTGGACACCGCCTGTCTTGTAACGTGCAATTTTTTTGCATACTGCACCTGCGACAGATTATTTTCCTTTCTTAGCTGCTTAATTTGATCACTAAATTCCATCTCTTTCACCTCATAAATTAATTTTGGCAGAACTATATAAACCTAACAAGAAAGCACTGCTTGCATAAACGACAGCAGTGCTTTCCTTTTTATTTCTCGACCCTAGCTTGATAAAAGCCAAAGCTCATTTGACGTAAAATTTTAATGAAACTATTTTTATCTAATCTTTCACCAGTCGTCAAAGCTTCAAATTCTCCATCTGGATCCTTCAACTTCTGGTCTGTTCTATGGAAACCATTTCTCTCGTAGAACTTCAGCCGACTAACACGTTGCTTGTAATTTTTTACCTTCTTAGTTACCGGTTCAATATCGATCACGATTTGCTTATCTGGGAAGTTATCTTCCAGCATAGTCAAAATCTTGGAACCATATCCTTGTCCGCGCAACTTTTCACTGACTGCTAAATAAGTCAGGTAGACGGTGTTGTCATTTTCAGCATAATAGGTAATGCCGCAGAACTTGCCATCATCATAAATTGCGTGAAACTTTACATTACGGTGAAGTGACATTGCTAATAGTGAAAACATTGAGAATCTTTCCCATTCAGGGAATGCCTTCATGTACAACTGCTTAGCGTCACGATATGCTTTTGTACCCCATCGGGCGGGCTTAGAATCTAAAATAGTATCCTTCTTTTCTATTAAACTAAAAAATATAATATTTTTACACACATATTTTATCAAAAAAATACGATAACAAGCAAAAAGAACAGATCATTCGACCTGTTCTTTTTATCTATGTTATATAATTTTCATTTAAATCAACTTGTACTTCTTAAGCAATTCTTCTACGTAGGTGCCTTTAACCTTCTTGAGCATCCCCTTAATTGCCAACTTCTCAGGCATTGGCAAATCAAGATCTTTGAGCTTCTTTTGATCGTTCAAGTAGTACATCGCATTCATCAACATTCTGACATCAAAGGCAGAAGCAAATACTTCAGGTACGCCACGATCAATATCAAGCAATGTATAGACAGCTTCCATCGCAGTTCTAACTGAATATTCAGTAGTAAAGACGGTGTCTCTTGGTGTTTCCGCAAAGTTACCGATGAAGGCTAAGTTCTTTGAATGATCTGGAACTACCTTCGGTCTGTCGCCTAATGCTCTTGGCATAAAATATGAAGTAATATATGGCATGTGTGCTGGAATAGTAGTTGCAGCTGCAGCCATTTCAGGAATTCTTTCTTCAGGAACACCCATGTGGTAAAGCCATTCTTCACACAATTCAATGCCATTACAGTCAGGCATGGTCTTTTCTACATAATTACCCTTAGTGTCTGAGAACAAACCATAAAGCCAAACAATCAATTCATTTGGCTTTTGTGCCTTAAAGTGTGGTTGACGACTAATTGAGTAACCTAATAACCAGTTAGAATCCTTAATCGTAGTTGGACCACTAGTAACAATTGAGCCACTATGTGGATCCTTCTTATTAACTGCTTCAATAAATGGCACGATATCATTATTCTTAAAGGTAATCGTAGCTGACATTCTCCAGTTAGCCTTTGGAATATCCTTGCAGAAGACGTCTGGATGACCAAAGTCTTCATCTTGAGCAGCTAAATTCTTCCATAATTGCCAGCTCGCACCTAATTCATGCTCTTCTGGAGCTGGGTGGAGGTTGTCACCATAAGTGGTGCTTTCAGTAATTGAACCGTTAGTAACAAAGACAAGGTCGTTTTCAGTTAAATCAATATTCTTCTTTTCGCCATTTTCGGTTAAAATAATTTGTTTAGCAACCTTTTCACCGTTTGAACGGTTAACAAAGATGTTGTCAACAACAGTGTTGTAGTGGAATTGAACACCACGGTCTTTCAAGTATTTAACCATTGGCAAAATCAATGATTCGTATTGGTTATACTTGGTAAAGCGTAGTGATGACAAGTTCTTAAGAGTAGCAACGTGTTGAACGAAACGCATCAAGTAACGACGCATTTCCATTGCACTTGCCCATGGCTCAAAGGCAAACATAGTTGACCAGTAAAGCCAGAAGTTAGATTGGAAGAATTCCTTGTCAAAGACCTCATTAATCTTCTTGTTTTGCAAATCTTTTTCTGGAGTTAAGCAAAGATCAACGATTTCTTTGACAGCCTTTGGAGTAAGGAGCAATTGGCCATCTGTTGGGAGAGCTTCGCCGCGGTTAACGATGACACGAGTCTTAGCGTAACTTGGATCTCTTCTGTTCAAGCGGTAAAATTCATCAAGGACAGATTCGTCTTTGTTTTCTGGTGATGGAATTGATCTAAATAGGTCCCACAAACATTCAAAGTGTGGCTCCATTTCACGACCACCACGGATGATGTAACTTTCTTTTTGTTTATTATAAATACCGTCCATTGAGCCACCAGGCAGACCTAATTCTTCAAAGATATGAATTCTCTCACCCTTCATGTGACCGTCACGGATTAAAAATACAGCACTAGCAAGTGCGGCCAAACCTGAACCGACGATATATGCTGATTTTTGATCAACGTCTTTTGGCTTACTTGCGTTTACGAAAGCTTCATAATTACCATTGCTATAATGCATAGATCAACACCTCTTTCAAATAATCCTTACACTTGTAACCATCTACAATTATAATAATAGTGTAAGCGTTTTCACTTGTCAATATTTACTTATAGAGGGATGAATTTCTATGAATATGAAAATCGTACGTACTCAGCAGCAGATTGAACAATCTCTTTTTTCATTGCTACAAAAAAAGCCTTACGCAGAGATCCCCATTGCTGAGATTACACGTAAGGCAGATGTTTCGCGGACTTCTTTTTACCGCAATTATGAAAATAAAGATTCAGTATTAGCACAATTTTTGGCTAATCAGTATCAAAAATTTATCGATGACATTAACGAGCATAAATTAAAGTCGCTGACTGAGCAGTTGACCGTTTACTTAATTTTTTCAAAGAGAATCCAAATACTATGAAAACCTTGCTTGATGCGGGATTCGAAGGCAGTTTGCTTAACTTGCAAACGCGCTATTTAAGGAAGCTCTTCACCGTTTATCACCCGAATTTAAACTTGCCAGATTATGCTATCGCTTATCAGTCTGGCAGTATTTACATGCTGCTGGTCTGGTGGGTAAAGCAGGATTATGTAACGCCATTAGCAGAACTGACGGCCTATGCAGAAAAGCACATTATACTTTAGTGATCCCTTTTATACTAAAAAAGCTAATCCCAATCGGAATTAGCTTTTTCATTTACTATTGCAGTTTCTTCTGTTTTTTGCCAAAGTTGAAGTAAAAGTTCAAAACAAGTGCAATGACCAGCAAAATCACTGATACCAACATAATCTCCTTAATACCTGAATGGAAAATATCTCTCATCGTTGGCACTAAATTCTGTGGCAACAATTTCGCACTCTTAGCATCACTCAACTTGTTCATCATCGTAATCGTAATGCCTGGATGACTGCTTACACCACTAGCCAAATTCAAGTTCATGATTACGCCATACACAGCGGCCATCACAGTCTGCGCCAAAATTCTAATCAAATATGAAGTTGAGGTAGCCGTGGCCATGTTCTTAAGTCCAGCGTCGATTTGCACCTTCAATTGCAAGGCAACGAAGATAAAACCAACTCCGATACCTGAAAAAGCACCGATAGCAGCCAAAAGTTGGATCGGCGTGTGCAAGTCCGCAAAGAACATGCCTGCCGAAGAAATAAGCATTGCAAAAATACCGATGAAGACCAGCTTAAAGGTGGTCAAGTGATCTTGAATTGCAGCCACGCTTTGTGAAGCAATGATTTCCACAATTGAGTTTGGAATCAAGGTCATCCCACCAAGAAGTGCTGATAAACCGAGAAGCGCCTGTGCCCACATTGGCAAATAAGTGTTAACGGCGATAAATGCGCCCCAAGTGAAGGCAAATAAAAGAAAGTCACCATCTAGATCTTTATTCTTGAACAAAGACACCGGAATAATTGGATTTTGCGCATGATTTTCACGGATAAAAAACAATACGATAAAGACCAAGCTGACGATGATCAAACTAATGACAATCCAGCTAGCGGTCAAACCGACTAATTGCACGCCCATCAAGAATGGAAGCAATCCGATTACCAATAAACTTGCGCCTGGAATATCGAAGACTGGCGTTTGCTTTGGCGTAACTGGCTTGTAGTAGATCAAGCAGATTAAAAATGCAATCAAGCCAATTGGGATATTGATGTAGAAGACCCAGTGCCATGAAAAAGCATCGATCAGCCAACCACCAATAAGTGGCCCTAAAATAGCGGCACCGTTCCAACTAGCGGTTAAATAGCCCAGGACCTTAGTTCTAGTCTTAATGTTTTTAAAAACGTAACCAGCGATGATATAAGGTAGTGACCCCATACCACCGGCACCAACACCCATGATAAATCTAGAACATAGGAAGAAGATGATATTTGGCGCCATACCTTGCAAGACAGAACCGATAACAAACAGTGCCAGTGAGATTTCAAAGGCACGTTTATTGGTGATCTTTTCCCCTACCTTGGTCCAGATGGGAATGGAAATGGACATCCCCAGCAAAAAGATAGCGACAATCCAACCCATGAATTGGATTCCGTGCAGGGATGCAACAATCGCTGGAATCGCCGTGTTAATAATCGTACCATCTAGTCCAGACATCACATTGCCCAGCATCAACGCGATGGTAACCATCGTAACTTGCTTCTTATTCATTCAAACCCCTCTCAACTTCAAAATAAAAACGCTAGATAAATCATCATCTAACGTTTTTGGGTAAAAAAATATGGAGGATACAGGGCTCGAACCTGTGACCTCCTGCTTGTAAGGCAGATGCTCTCCCAGCTGAGCTAATCCTCCATTATGGGGCGGAATGTGGGATTCGAACCCACGCATGCTGGATCCACAAACCAGTGTGTTAACCCCTTCACCAATTCCGCCATATTACGGTCCATGTGGGATTTGAACCCACGATCTCCTCCGTGACAGGGAGGCGAGATAAACCACTGCTCCAATGGACCAATCAAAGGAGGATGTGGGATTTGAACCCACGCGCGGCAGAACCGCCTAACGGTTTTCAAAACCGTCCCCTTAAGCCACTTGGGTAATCCTCCATAGCCGAACAGGTATTATTATACTAGACTGAGGAAAAAGCGCAAGTGTTTTTTGTAAAAAAATACAGATATTGCAATTTAAGCAATATCTGCAGTCTTTTTTAGTCACGTAAATTCTTTTGGTAGAGCAAGTATTTGTATTCTTTGCCGACGATTTCAACGAATCTTTCGGTTGCGATGTTGCGCCAGCCGAAGTGTTCATAAAATCCTTGAGCCTTTTCATTACCATCAAGGCACCATAAATAAATCTTGCCGTAGCCCATCTTCTTCAATTCGTTTTCTGCGGCGTTAAGCAAGGTCTTGCCGACATTATAACCTTGAAAATCTGGTTCAACGTATAAGGCCATCAATTCACCGCAACCAAGCATTCTGGTATCACGTGGGCGGCCATAGCTGACAGCAGCGCGCACAATATTTTTGTCGTCTTCAAAAATCAGATTGTGACGGCCGCTCTCATTAAATCTCTTAACCCAGGCATTTTCTGGAATATTGTCTAAAAATTCAGCGGGCAAAATTCCCTTATATACATCTTGCCAACATTTTTGAAAAAGTTTACTAGTTTGTCTTGCTTCGTCTTCAGAAATTAACGGTTTAATAATCATTTTTCTACTTTACTTCTTTGTCAAAACAGTAACGGCTTCAACATGTGGAGTCTGTGGGAACATATCAACGGGATCGATGCGATCAAATTCATAGCCCTGTTCTTGGAACAGTTGCAAATCACGGACCATGGTTGCAGGGTTACATGAAATATAAACAACCTTTTCAGGACCAGTCTTCGCAGTCGCATCAATAAATTCAGGCGTTAAACCTTTTCTAGGTGGGTCAACGAAAACAACATCGGTCTTAAGACCTTGCTTAGCCCAACGTGGCATAATTTCTTCGGCCTTACCCAAGTAATACTTAGCGTTATCGATGTCGTTCAACTTAGCATTATCCTTGGCATCTTTAATGGCATCCCGTACAACTTCGATTCCGCGGACCGCCTTCACGTGCTTAGCCACACTTAAGCCGATTGTCCCAATACCTGAATAAGCATCAATCACAACGTCGCTTGGCTTCAAATCAGCCTTCTTAATAGCCAAATCGTACAAGCGTGGTGTTTGCAATGAATTGATTTGGAAGAAACTTTGTGGTGAAATTCTGAATTTCAAATCACCAATTTGATCAGTAATTTGATCGTTACCCAAGACCAAGTAGTCCTTCTTACCCAAAATTACGTTGGTCTTCTTAGGGTTGTGGTTCAAAATCAAGCCAGTAACACCAGGAATTTGGCTCACTTCAGCAGCAACGCCCAAAAGTTGTGGGAAGTCATTGTGCAAGCAGACCAAAATGACCATGATCTCGCCAGTTGCCTTACTTCTACGCACGTCAAGATAGCGTACTTCACCTTTATGATTGATTTCATCATAAGCAGGCACTCTATATTTACGTAAAATATCACGTACGGCAACAAGCACACGGTCGATTTCAGGATCAGTAGTAAAGAAATTAGTCAGTGGCACTAAGTCGTGTGAATGACGTCTGAAAAAGCCGATCTCAAGCTGACCATTGATTTCACGCACTGGCACTTGTGCCTTGTTACGGTAGCCTGTTTGTTCAGGACTTGGCAAAGTTTGCCCTACTTCAATGTCATCTAAGTGCGCCTTTTTAAGCAAGTTAACTACTTGATTACGCTTAAATTCAAGTTGCTTGTCATATTTGATATGTGCCAAAGATGCCAAGCCAGTTTGCACCCATTGGTTAAGCTTGATCTTTACTCGATCTGGGCTCTCTTTCTTAATTTTTTCGATTTTGGCAAAAGCAAAGTTCTTTTTGACCTTTAAAATTTTTGCACTAACGATTTCACCTGGAAGAGCGTTAGTAACGAAGACTGTCAAACCTTCATAGTGAGCAACCCCCATTGCTTCGTATGAGAGGTCGGTAATCTCTAAGTCAACAATTTGGTTTTTCTTCATGTATTATCTTCAACCTTTTTAATAAATCAATACTGTAATCATTATAATACTTGACTAGTTTTGTGTCTTGAAAATTATTTTTCATGAAAAGTATTGACATACATTTTTAATATTGCTATCATAATTTCCAACAATTAACGAAAACAGTAGCTACTTCGCTCAGCGTTCAGAGAACTGGTGGTAGGTGCGAACCAGACAGGCGAAGCTAGACGAATTACATCGTAATTTTTATCGCTCGGAAATATTCAGAACCGTTACCATCTGATAGAGATTCAAGTACTTAGACTTGAAAGAGTGGGTGGTACCACGGCTATCGTCGTCCCGTTGACTTAGGTCAGCGGGGCTTTTTTATTTGGAGGAATAGAAATATGGAAAAAAAGAAGGTATCTTTTGCAGAATCAATTATCATTCTGATAGTTCTACTAGCTATCTTGGGTGTTTCCGTAATTAAATTCGGTTTGTCCCCAGAAGTGCCAGTTTTGTTCACTGTACTACTTCTTACCTTTTGGGCAAGATTGCGCGGCTTTAGTTGGCAAGACGTTCAAAACGGGATTAAAGAAGGTATCGGCGTTGCGATCATTCCTATCTTCATCTTCATGTTGATCGGTGCCTTAATTGGTGTTTGGATCAAAGCCGGAATCATCCCTTCCATCATGGTTCTTGGTTTTAACATGATCAGTGGTAGTTTCTTCGTACCATCGGTCTTCATCGTTTGTTCAATCGTTGGTGTCGCCATCGGTAGTGGTTTTACCACCATCTCAACTGTCGGGATTGCCTTGTTTGGTATCGGTTCAAGTATGGGTGCCAACCCTGCCTTAGTTGCCGGTGCTATCATCTCCGGTGCGGTATTCGGCGATAAAATGTCTCCTTTGTCAGACTCAACCAACTTGTCATCAGCCGTTGCCGAAAGTGAACTTTTCTCACACATCAAGAACATGATGTGGTCCACTATTCCTTCATTCGTCGTATCACTTATTCTGTTCTGGATCTTGGGTAACAGCGGCCATATGGACCCAACCAAGATTGAACGTACCTCACAAGTTTTACAAAACAACTTCACCATTTCATGGTGGGCACTTTTGCCAATCGTTCTTATGTTGATCTGTGCTTGGCGTAAGATCCCTGCAATTCCTACTTTGTTCATGAACATTGCAATTACTGTGGTCATGATCTTTATCCAAAGTCCTCATGAATCTGCTCAATCATTGAACAACTTGATCATGAACGGTTTCGTTGCCAAAACTAGCGATGCTTCAGTTAACGCATTGCTTACCCGTGGTGGTATTTCCAGCATGATGGCTACTGTAGCGCTCATCATTTCAACTTTGTCACTTGGTGGGATGCTCATGAAGTTCAACATCGTGCAAAGTGCGATGGAACCACTCGTTAAGCATCTGAACAAACCTGGTCGTTTAATCACCGTAACTATTCTTTCAGGTATTTGTATCAACCTCTTCGTTGGTGAACAATACTTATCAGTAATTTTGCCTGGTCGTGCATTCAAGCCAGCCTTTGATAAAATCGGTCTTTCACCATTAGCACTTAGTCGTGTACTTGAAGATGGTGGTAGTGTTATCAACTACTTAATTCCTTGGGGCGTTGCCGGTTCATTCGCTGCATCTGCATTGGGTGTACCTGTGCTTCAATTCTTGCCATTCGTCTTCTTCAGCTTGTTATCACCTGTCTTCTCAATCTTTAGTGGTGTTACAGGCATCGGCTTAAAATGGGCTAAGAAAAACAAATAATTGGATATAACTAGATATTAAAAAGGGTCTGCAATTAATTTTGCAGGCCTTTTAATTATTCATATCATACATGCGAACTTGCGCTTTTTTATATTCTTTTGAATTACGATAATCATCATACAAAATATCCGTCACAATCACCTGATTATTTTGCTCTTCAAAAACAATTTTTTGTTGCAATTCAGAATTATCTTTGCGGCTTACCGAACTGCTTCGACTCAATCTTAAATCATCAA
Organism: Lactobacillus sp. N54.MGS-719; assembly: GCF_000980505.1. Taxonomy (NCBI): domain Bacteria; kingdom Bacillati; phylum Bacillota; class Bacilli; order Lactobacillales; family Lactobacillaceae; genus Lactobacillus; species Lactobacillus sp. N54.MGS-719. Next base: position 30,425 of record NZ_LARO01000013.1, on the reverse strand, counting down.
GTTCCCTATCAATAAAGGTCTTTTGCGAACCAGTTAAAATGTCATATTTCTTTTTAGCATTTTCTGTAAAGAATAATTTTCTCACTTCATCTGCCGCATAACTCTTATCAGGATGGTCGCTACGCTCGCCGCGCACTTCACTATCAGTATATTTCTTATCCATAAAAATCACTTCCTTATTTCAAGGATAGCAAGATCTTCAAGAAAGTGTTAAGTATTTGCCCAAAGATCCAAAAAATTTATAATTTTTAAACAAATACGTTAAAATAGATAAGACAATTAAATAGAAAGAGTGACATATATATGGACAACATGAACTTTTCAAGTCCTGAACGTCGCCAAGTTCACGACGTCTCAGAAGTTAATGGTTTTCTTTCCAAGATGTATAGCTACATGGGCTTAGCTGTTCTTGTATCAGCTATCACCGCATTTTTGACCATGACTGTTTTCAGAGCAGCTGTAATGCAAATGCCAACTGCATTGATGTGGATTATTCTGATCGTACCTCTTGGTTTATCAATGGGGATCAGCTTCAGAGCTACAAGAAATCCAGTTGCTGGCTTTGTAATGTTAATGATTCTGGCTGTCATCTACGGATTTGAATTTGCACTTTTAGCTGGTTTCTACACTGGCGCTCAAATCAGTACGGCATTCCTTTCTTCAGCTGCTGTCTTTGGTGCAATGGCCATCTTCGGTACATTTACTAAGAGAGATTTAAACAACTTAGGTTCTTACATGGGCGCTGCTTTGATTGGTTTGCTTGTAGCTATGATTGTTAATATTTTCTTGCGCAACTCAGTTGCTTCATTCGTATTCTCAATCATCGGTGTTATAATCTTCACTGGCTTGACCGCTTATGATGCACAAAAGATGAAGAGCATCTACAACAACTACGGCAGCCAAGTTCCTACTAACGGCCTTGCTGTATTGGGTGCTTTACAACTTTACTTAGACTTCATTAACATCTTCTTGTTCTTGCTTCAAATCTTTGGCATGGGCAACGACCGTAACTAATTTAATGAAGATAAGAAAATACCTGTTGGTTTTTACACCAACAGGATTTTTTATTGCTCTGTTTTTTCTTCTTTATTAGGAACCATGCTGCTCATCAATTCTACCGGAGACTGGTGTAAGAATGCCATAATGCTCTGACGCATATCATATGGTAAAAGAATATCGCCATAATTTAACAAAACTTCAACCAGCCCAATCATACTGTGAACGAAGACTTGGACATTAATTGTCATGAGGGTCCGTTCCTTTTCGGTGAGCTTTAACTGAGGATTCCCGGCCATAGTGCCAACACGCTGCATAAATTCATCGCAACTTGCTTTAAAGATTTTACGTAAATTGCAATATTAAAATTATTTAATTTGATATTTTTTCACCTTACCAAAAGGTTCCTTTTGTACATAGACAGTCCACTGTCCATGTGACTTTTGCGCACTAACTGAGTAATGACAAGCCATTTTGGTTGAATACTTTTGTGTGTCATTTTTCTAATAACCCTTTTCAGAATTAAATAGAAAAAATAAGAATCTAGGAAATTCCCAGATTCTTATCATCATTATTTACCAACGTAGAATTCAATTCTTTGTTGTAAATTATGGAATTCAACTGGACAATATCCACCAATTTCACCATCAAGGTTAACTGGCAAATCTCGTCCTGAATTCTTACCAATAAGTTCAGCCTTTAAGCTTCTAGTTTTGGTATAGATGATGTTAGGATCATCAACGTGCTTACCATTCAAAGCCAAAGCCATCAACTTCATCATGCTGACAGGATCTGAAGGCTTAACAACGATCAATTGGAAAAGTCCGTCACTAAGTTGCGCATCAGGCATAACTTGTTCAAAACCACCAATTGAGTTGGTCATTCCCAACAAGAACATTGAGAGCTTGCCTTCATAAACGCCATCATCATAAGTTAAACGCATTTCGTTCTCAGTTAAGTGAGGCAACATTTCTGCACCCTTAATGAGGTAAGCTGCATAACCTAAAGCTGATTTTACTTCGGATGGCACGCCATATGTTAATTCTGTTAAAGAACCGCTGGCAGCAATATTTACAAAATATTGAGTTTGATCACCAAAAACCGCTTTACCGATATCCATCTTGCGTGTCTTATTCTTCAAAATAACCTTTGCGGCATCCGGAATATTGTCACGTGGGATAGCTAATGCACGGGCATAATCGTTAGTCGTACCTGCTGGAATAATTGCCATCTTAGGTCTCTTATCTAAAAAGGCAATCCCATTAACTACTTCATTGATTGTCCCGTCACCACCGGCTGCAACGATCAGGTCAAAACCTTCTTTTGCAGCACGCGTAGCTTCATTGCGAGCACTATTTTGTTCAGGTGTAGTTCTAAACGCACTAGCTTCATAGCCAGCTTGCTCTAACACATCTAAAATATCGGCCACGTTTTTGGGCATCTGCTCGTGACCGGATACAGGATTATAAATTAATCTTGCTTTACTAGTCATAATTACTACCTTAACGTTCTAAAAATTAACGACTTTGCAATTCTTGGTTAAGCAACTTGTTAACCATCTTAGGGTTAGCCTTACCACGAGTTTGTTTCATGATTTGACCAACTAAGTAACCAATTGCACGGTCCTTACCATTCTTAAAGTCTTCTACTGATTGTGGGTTATCGTCAACAACCTTCTTAACCATTGGTGCTAAGACTGAAGTATCTGACAATTGAACCATACCATTATCTTCAACGTACTTCTTAGGATCAGTACCGTTAGCAATAGTTTCAGCAAAGACCTTCTTAGCGATCTTGGATGAAATAGTACCATCCTTGATCAATTGGATCATTTCTGCCAAGTGTTCTGGAGTAAGTTTAATGTCGTTCAAACCTACACGGTGGTCGTTCAAGTAACCATTTACTTGAGTGTTCATCCAGTTAGCAGCAAGAGTTGGATCAGCACCAGCTGCAACTGCTGCGTCGAAGAAGTCTGAACTTTCCTTAGTTTGAAGCAAAACATTTGCGTCGTATGGCTTCAAACCGTACTTGTTTACATAGTCATCGTAACGATCAAATGGGCTCTTTGGAAGTTCCTTAGCAATTTGATCGATCCATTCTTGACTAATGTGGTCAGGAGCAATATCTGGTTCTGGGAAGTAACGGTAGTCAGAATCACCTTCCTTAACACGTTCCAAAACAGTCTTACCAGTTGCTTCGTCGAAACGACGAGTTGAAAGTTGGATGTGACCACCAGCTAAAAGAACTTGTTCTTGACGCTTTTCTTCGTAAGCAAGTGAACGACGTACATGGTCAAATGAGTTCAAGTTCTTCATTTCAACCTTAGTACCAAGTTCCTTTTGACCTGCAGGACGGATGGAAATGTTGGTATCAACACGCATTGAACCTTCTTCCATCTTAACGTCTGAAGCACCAGTAAATTGAACGATCTTACGTAATTTTTCAAGGTATGCGTAAGCTTCTTCTGGGTCTTCCATGTCAGGTTCAGAAACAACTTCAAGAAGTGGAACACCTTGACGGTTTAAGTCAACGTATGAGAAACCGTTAGTTCCGTGAGTGTTCTTACCGGCATCTTCTTCGATGTGCATTTCGTGGATACCGATTCTCTTCTTCTTACCGCGAACTTCAACTTCGATGTAACCATCACGAGCAAGTGGTTGGAAGAACTGAGTAATCTGGTAAGCCTTTGGGTTATCAGGATAGAAGTAGTTCTTACGGTCAAAGTGAGTAGTTGGCAAAATGTGAGCATGAGTAGCAATGGCAACCATAATACCTAAACGGTAAACGTTCTTGTTAACCATTGGCAAAGTACCAGGCATAGCCCAGTCAATAACATTAGTCTCCGTGTTTTGTTCAGCACCGTAGGTTACTGGTGAAGGAGAGAAAATCTTGCTCTTTGTCTTTAATTCGAAGTGGACTTCAAGTCCGATAGTCGATTTAAAATTCATTCAATTAATCCTCCATTCCAGTTGGTGTTTTTTCGTAAAACTTGTTGCTGCGTTCAATAAAGTCAGCAGTCTTGAAGACGTTACCTTCATCAAAGCGCTTAGCCATAATTTGTAAGCCGACAGGCATACCATCAACTAAACCAGCTGGAACACTAGCTGCAGGAATACCTGCTAAGTTGGCAGAAATAGTCAAAATATCGTTGTTGTACATCTTGATTGGGTCAGAAACTTCTTCGCCAATACCAAATGCAGGTTCAGTAGTAGTAGGTCCAACGATTACGTCATTTTCAGCAAAGATCTTGTCAAAGTCATTGCAAATTAATGTTCTAACCTTAGCAGCTTGTCTGAAGAATCTGTCGTATGAACCGGCTGAAAGTGCAAATGAACCAAGCATGATACGACGCTTAACTTCTGTACCGAAGCCTTCTGAACGTGACTTAACGTAAACGTCAAGCAAGTTCTTAGTATCCTTAGCACGGTAGCCGTAACGAATACCATCGTATCTTTGCAAGTTTGATGAAGCTTCACTTGAAGCGATGATGTAGTAGTCAGGAACAACGTACTTAGTGTGTGGCAATGATACTTCGTTGATGATTGCGCCAGCATCCTTTAAAGTATCGATTTGCTTTTGGATAACTTCACGCATTTCACCGCTAACTGCTTCCATGTATTCCTTAGGAACAGCTACGCGAAGGCCCTTAACGTCTTGACCAATAAACTTGGTAAAGTCAGGAACTTCACGAGTTGAAACAGTTGAGTCGTGTTCGTCTGCACCAGCAATAACATTCAATACTTCTGCTGAGTCCTTAACGCGCTTAGTCATTACACCGATTTGGTCAAGTGAAGAACCAAATGCGATAAGACCCCAACGAGATACACGGCCGTAAGTTGGCTTAATACCAAAAATGCCGTTGAATGCAGCTGGTTGACGAATTGAACCACCAGTATCTGAACCAAGGGCTGCAACAACTTGACCACCGGCAACTGCAGCTGCAGAACCACCGGATGAACCACCAGGAACCTTGTCTAAGTTCCATGGGTTGTGAGTAGCACCGTAGTATGAGTGTTCAGTTGATGAACCCATAGCGAATTCATCCATGTTGGTCTTACCTACAAAGGTTACGCCAGCCTTCTTAAGCTTAGAAATAACTGTTGCGTCGTACATTGGCATGTAATTGTACAAAATGTGACTAGCAGCAGTAGTCTTAATACCGTTAGTGATAATGTTGTCCTTGATAGCAATTGGAATACCTGCTAACTTGCTCTTTGAGTAGTCAAGGTTTTCTGCAGGCTTTGCATCATCTAAAACAGTGATCCAAGCGTTTAACTTCTTATCTGTATCCTTAATGTTTGCCACAGTGTCTTTAGCTAACTTATCTGCTGACAAGTCACCGCTGGCAAGCTTTTTGTTTAATGAATCAATATCTTCGTTTAAGTAATTCATTACTCGTCCTCATCCTTATTAATAATTACAGGAACCTTAATGTAGCCGTTAGCCTTTTCAGGAACGTTTGCCATTAATGTTTCTCTAGTTTGTCCTTGCCAGTGTTCAGGTTTATCTTCTCTGAAGACAGTATCACGATCAACAACTTGGACAGTTTCATCAACACCTTCAGTATCAACTTCGCTAAGTTGATCAGCCATGTTGATGATTGATCCCATTTGATCAGTAAATTTATCTAATTCTTCCTCATTAAACGCAAGTCGCGAGAGAGTCGCAACGTGTTTAATGGTATCTTTTGTGATTTCCACGCAAATACCTCCTATTCGCCGCCATAAACATGGACTTGATAATCACTATCGCCGGTTTCCTTGGCAATTAATGCTTGAACATCGTCAACCGATCCAATCCTAATTTCAATTGGAATATTGTTAGGCAAATACTTCTTTGCTGTTGACAAAGCTAAACGAGTAAAACTTTGAATTTGCTCGTAGCCATAAAACTGGGTCGTTACTGAAATATTTTCTTGAGCCAGCTTGCCATTATCATAACGCAAAGTTGCCGTTACCCCACTAATATTAGGGAAATAATTTTGAATAGACGTCTTGAAATCATTAAAGTGCGATGCGTCGTTGCTATTAATTGCCTTTTCATTACCAGTTGTCGGTAAAATCTGTATTTTTTCCGACACGGATTTCCATTTAGTTATTTTACTACTATTAGACGCCGCTGTCCCGTAAGCGAAGTAAGTTCCGCCAACTAATGAGTCTTTTCCGGTCTTTGAGAACAAACCAACGGTAATTGGAATATTCTTCAAAGCCTTCTTTTTACGCAAACGAGCGACGATTTCATTAGCCATCTTCTCGCCTTGTGCGCGTTGTTCAGCTCTTGAAATATCGGTTTGGAATTCTGCACCATTCCGCTTCTTTTGGAAGTAGTCAACGGAATTCATGGCCAGACCCAAACTCATACCGCCAATTGAATACTTAGAACCGGAACCGGTCAAGTAATCTTGTTCAATAATTTCTTCCAAATAAATTGGATTTCTGGTATCAGTACCGGTCTTGCCGTTATTAACAGGGTTCAAGCCCTTGGGATTAGATTTTGATTTTCTGGTTAGCCAATCGGTAACCGTTGAAGAATCCAAATATTGACCTTCTTGGAAAACGTATTGGTTAGTTGAAAATTGATTCTTAGAAATTTGAATCAAACCACGTTCAAGTTCACGCGTATCTACTGAGTTGTCGTTATCAGTAGCAGTCAAACCAGAAATAGGGCTAGTAACGTAGCGGCCGTTCTTTAACAAAACGCTGTAGCCGCTATTGCCCGTATTAGTTGTTTGATAACTTTTTCTCTTAGTTGTAGAAGTAGTTGTCGCATTGTTGGCTAAACTTGAGTCCTTTAGTCTGCCACAGCCACTTAGGGTAATCATCACCCCAGCCAAAGCCATAATCTGCAAATATTTTTTCACAATAATTGTCCCTTTATTCAATTTGTGCGATTGCTTCTTCTTCGGTTAAAAGCGGAATTCCCAGTTGCTCGGCCTTATTGTACTTAGATCCGGCATCCTTACCATAAATTACATAATTGGTCTTCTTAGAAACTGAGCCGGTAACCTTAGCACCTAAGGCTTGCAACTTCTTGGTAAATTCACTTCTTGTATAATGCTCTAATTTTCCAGTTAATACAACCGTTTTATCTTTGAATGGGTTATCAGGTGCAGCTTCTTCATCTTCACCGAGGTAATCCATGTTCAAACCACTTTCGCGCAATTCTTCAATCAGCTTTTGTACTTCAGGCTGAGCAAAATACGTAGTCATCGATTCGGCAATCGTCATGCCTATTGTATCTATTGAAGCAATATCTTGCACCCCTTGAGCCATAATCTTTGACAGATTTTTAAATTTTTGGGCGATTAAACGGGCTGCTTTTGCTCCAACGTGATCAATTCCAAGGCCTGTAATTAACAATTCTACTGAATTTGACTTGGAATTATCAATTGCAGTAAGCAAATTATTGATCGATTTTTCCTTAAAGTGATCAAGCTCGGCCAAATCATCGGCAGTTAAGTGGTAAAGATCGGCAACGTTGTGCACCAAATCCTTGGCAATTAACTGCTTAACGATCTTAGGACCTAAGCCGGCAATATTCATCGCAGGACGCGATGCAAAGTGGGTAATTCCTTCTTCTACTTGGGCTGGACAAGATGGGTTAATGCAGCGAAGAGCTACTTCGTCTTCTAAGTGAACCAGTTTTTGACCACATGATGGACAAGTATCAGGAATCTTGTAAGGCTCTGAATCTGCTGGACGCTTTGCTAAAACAACTTCAGAAATTTCTGGAATGATGTCGCCGGCCTTGTGCAATTTAACCGTATCGCCAATGCGAACGCCCTTTTCATTTAAATAGTCAGGGTTGTGCAGCGAAGCTCTAGCAACAGTTGTACCAGCAAGTTGAACGGGATCCATCACAGCAGTTGGCGTTACGACACCGGTACGGCCAACCGTCCAAACGATGTCGCGGACAATTGTCTCTTGTTCTTCTGGTGGGAACTTATAAGCAATTTCCCAACGTGGCACTTTTACGGTATTACCCAATTCTTGTTCAATGTTTAAATCATCAATCTTCAATACGATCCCATCGATGCCATAGGTCAAACTGTTACGCTTAGCCGTATATTCATCAATAAAGTCAAAGATCTCATCAAGCGTAGCTAATTTACGACCGGTTTCATTAGTGTGAAAACCTAATTCGTGCATACGCTCAATGGCTTGGTGCTGGCTAGTAATACCTTCTGGTGGATTAACCCAAGTATAGATAAAGGTGCTCAGTTGACGCTTCTTCGTTACCTTAGGGTCAAGCTGACGAAGCGAACCGGCTGCGGCGTTACGTGGATTGGCAAAAACGCTCAAACCTTGTTCTTCACGCTCTTCGTTAAGCTTGGCAAAGGCTTCCTTGCCCATGTAACATTCGCCACGCACTTCCGTAGTCAAAGGCTCTGGCAAAGTTTGCGGAATGTCGGCAATGTAATGCGCGTTAGCCGTTACATCTTCACCTACATAACCGTTACCACGAGTCGAAGCACGAACCAACTTACCGTTTTCATATTCAAGCGATAATGACAAACCATCGATCTTTAATTCGACGTTGTATTCAACGGGGTGGCCAACCAATTTTTGCATCCGTTGGTCAAATTCTTTCAATTCTTCTTTTGAAAAGACATCCCCCATTGAAAGCATAGGAATCGGGTGCTCAACTTTAGTAAAATCGTTGTCAATTTGTCCACCAACTCTTTGCGTAATTGAATCGGGTGTGACTATCTCTGGGAACTCTTTTTCGAGTTCAAGCAAACGATTATAGCTTTGATCATAGACATTATCTTCAACTTCAGGTGCATCTTTTGAGTAGTATGCATCGGCCCATTCATTCAATTGGGTTCTAAGTGAAGCAGCCTCTTTTTTGGCTTCATCAAGAGTAATTTCTGCCATTTTTGCCCTCCTGATTAAAATCTCATTTATTCCAATTATACCTTCTTAATTGGCGCAAACGCAGCCAAAAGTCTCTTAATGCCCTTACCTGGAAAGGCAATATCAAGTTCCATGTCTTCGCCAGTGCCATTGACCTTGGTTACTACGCCGCGGCCCCAAGCTTTGTGTTCTACTTGATCACCAACGCTCCAGCCCTTCTTTTCGGCACCGACAGCACCGCTGGCTTTTTTAGCAGTATAAACTGTGGCACGAGCACGTTCTGCCTTTCTAGCAAAAGGAGCAGAAGTAGCCGCAAAGCTGGACTTGATAAAACTGCCTTCGAGCTTTTCGTTTTCTTCTTTATGAAGGTCCTTAGAATCAATTTCATCCAAAAATCTTGAAGGCGGATTGTTCTGCATTCTGCCGTACATCATACGTGAGTAGGCATTAGTTAAGAACAGTTCTTGCTTGGCACGGGTAATACCAACATAAGCCAAACGTCGCTCTTCTTCTAATTCATTATCGTCCATCATTGATCTTTGCAATGGGAAGAGGCCATCTTCCATGCCGATCAAGAAGACAACTGGGAATTCTAGACCCTTAGCAGCGTGCAAAGTCATCAAGGCTACTTGGTTATCGTCTTCGTCTAGATCGTCTTGGTCGCTTAAAAGTGATACTTCAGCTAAGAAGTCGCTTAGTGGATTAGAATCGTCTTCTTCAGGTTCGTAATGATCGTCAAAACGTTTGGTTACAGATAAGAATTCGTCCAAGTTCTCAAGACGTGTCTCAGATTCAATGGTATTTTCAGCCTTTAAAGCATCAGTATAATCAAAGTCTTCTAAGATTTTTTCGGTTAAACCGGTAACGCTGCTAGTTTGCGCATAAGCAATCGCATCCCTCAGCTTTGCGCCAAAGTCGCTCAACTTCTTAGCAGCTCGCGTACTAATTGGACTTTCTGCCACATGGTCCATCGCATCTAAAACGGTGTAGTGGTTGTCATCAGCAAATGTTAACAACTTATCCACAGTTGCAGCACCAATTCCACGCTTAGGCGTATTGATGATGCGGTTCATGCTCATCGTATCGGCAGGGTTAGCCACCAACTTCAAATAAGCCATGACATCCTTAATTTCTTTTCTGTCGTAGAACTTGTGACCACCAACAATTTGGTAAGGAATGTTTGACTTAACAAAAGCTTCTTCGACTGTACGCGATTGGGCGTTAGTACGATAAAGAATGGCAAAATTCTTGTAAGAACGGTGCTTGTCCTTAACTTCTTCTTGGATCTTGGAAATAATGTAGTGCGCTTCATCATCGCCGCTTTGAGCTTGGTAGTAAGTAACCTTTTGCCCTTCGCCTTGATCAGTCCACAAGTTCTTGTCCTTGCGGTTTTGGTTGTTCTTAATCACTGAGTTAGCGGCAGACAAAATGTGGCCAGTTGAACGGTAATTTTGTTCTAGCTTGACGGTTCTTACACCATCTTTTTGGTAATCATGCTCAAAGTTCATGATGTTTTCCATATTAGCGCCACGCCAGCCGTAAATTGACTGATCAGCATCCCCAACAACGCAGATATTCTTATATTGGGCAGCCAAAGCATGACACAATTGGTATTGTGCTTCGTTAGTATCCTGGTATTCGTCAACCAAAATATAGCGGAACTTGTTTTGGTAATAATGCAGCGTTTCTGGATCTTTTTTAAACAAAACCAAGGTCTGCATGATCAAATCGTCAAAGTCCATGATTTGATCTCTGCGCAATCTTCTTTGGTATTCCTTGTAGATCTTGGCCGCCATCTTTTCAAAAGGTGAAGAAGCAGTAGTTTCAAATGCTTCTGGATCAAGCAAGTCGTTCTTACCGTTAGAAATTGCAGCTAAAACGCCACGTGGGTCGTACATCTTAGGATTAATGTTCAAGTCCTTTTCGATGTGCTTCACCAAAGTCAATTGTTCAGCTGAGTCCGCAATTGAAAAGTTGTGGCTGTAGCCAATCTTGTCCGCATCCCTACGCAAAATTCTGACGCAGAGGGCATGGAAAGTTGACATCCAAATATTCTCGGCAGCTGGGCCAAGCAACTTTTGTTCACGTTCACGCATTTCAGTTGCGGCTTTGTTAGTGAAGGTAATGGCCAAAATATTCCATGGTGCCACTTGATTTTCTTCAACTAAGTAAGCAATACGCCTTGTCAACACAGAAGTTTTGCCTGAACCCGCGCCAGCAACAACCAAAAGCGGACCTTCGGTCGTCTCGACAGCTTTCTTTTGTTGCGGATTCAAACCAGCTAAGATAGATTTTTCGCTCATTATTGTCCCCTTCACAAAAAATAATTCATTAATGCAACTTAAACATTATACCAAAAAAGCAACGAACATTCGTTGCTTTAAAGATTTACTTATCATATTTTTCGAGGTCAAATTGTTCAATTAAATTAATCAATTTGTCAGCGTAATCCGGATCGGTCGCGTAGCCATCGGTAACCAAAGCCTTGGCCTGCGTCTTATAATCCTTTGACGCTAAAACGTGCTTATATTGGTCGTGGTTCCACGTTGTCCCGTTTTGGAATAATCTAGCATGGGCACGAATAGAAGCCTCGTATGAGTCGTATATTTGGAAACGCGCCTTCACAGTCACCCACTTGTCCTTAACGTATTCTTTTGTCGTCATCACGGCCGAAGTATTCGGGTTAGTCCCCTTAACGCCGAATAAGTTGTTGTACTTTTGCGATAAATCGCTTTGGCCATAATTACTTTCAAGGCAGGCCTGAGCAATCGTGATACTTGGCAAAAGATCATAAGACTTGTCGACCTCACGCGCAATTGGCCCGATCTTTTTAATAAAAGCTTTTCTTTGTTTAAGTAATTTTACCTGTTCTTGCTGGCGCTGCAACTGCGCTTGTCTGATCTGCTCAGATTGAATTGCATAGCGTCTGTAGTAACGAAAGCCCACGAAGGCAATCATCAACACAAACAAAATAATAAATACGCGAACAACTAACTTTACACTTTTTGGTATTCTTGATTTACGCTTTTTTGCCATAATTCCAATTCCTTTAATCCATTAATTAAAGTATATCCGAAAAATATATAAAAAAAAGAAGTCGCTCACTGCGACTTCTTAATTTGTGCGGGCGAGAAGACTCGAACTTCCACGATCTAAAGCGATCACAAGATCCTTAGTCTTGCGCGTCTGCCATTCCGCCACGCCCGCGGAACAGTAACTATAATAGACTAAATTCGAGTGATGTGCAAGTAAATTTCGAAAATAATTTAATTTTATTTATTATTTTCTTTAAAAAGTACGCGCTAAACGCAAGCGCCCCTTGCATTTGCCACACCTATAGCGGATCGTATTTATTCTGCGCATGCGTGGATATTTTAGCCTGCAGTTTTCACAGACATAAAGATATTTATATTTTTTCCGGCGTCTTAAACCAATATCAGGTGCGTAGCGACTGCCGCCTACCCTATTAAGCAGAATTTTAAAATCGCGATCTTTATGCTGGTAGCCTAGCCCCATTAAATACAGATGGTAGTGACACAGTTCATGTTTAATAATGCCCACCAAATATTTTTGATTTTTTGCTTCTAAAAAATGCGCATTAATTTCAATATGATGGTCATCTAAATGATAGCGACCACCCGTTGTTCTCATCCGGTGATTAATTTTCACCATATGCAAAAAGGGACGATGAAAATAGTCCCTTGAAATTTGTTCTGTTAATTTTTGTAATTCCTCTTGTCTCATCGAATCCACTTCGCATATAAACCGGCACCTTTTGGCGTATTAATGTGGCGCTTCAAATCCGTTACGATCTTATGCTTAAAAGAGTGCTTGCCGTTCATCCAAGTTCCTGTAAACAAGTGAATGCTCTTAGAATCCGCCGATGGATTGCACAAAACGCCATCAGGATAAACGTGGATGCCCTCTTTGAGCATTTGCTCCTTATTGCCAATCTTTAAACCATATTTATCAATCAACATGTCGGTCACAGAAACACTGTTGACCCCGGCCATTTGATTGTTGACGTCGTATTCAAAGTTGCGGTCCTTATAGTAGTCCAAAATGTCCTGCATAAAAGGATGGCCCTTTTCTGCGCCAAAAATTGCGGCTGACAGATAATTATTATTTTCAAAGCCAATAAATGCCCGGTCATTTAAAAGCGGCGTTAAGTCGCTCACTACACGCACATCAGTATCCAAATAAATACCGCCCTGTTCATAAATAGCTTGGGCACGAATATAGTCGGACACAAAGGCCCATTTTTTAGCTTGATATGCCTGTTCAATATATTTATTTTCGTGCATATCAAAGGTGTCTTCGTTCCATTCCACAAATTTAAAATCAGGCAAATTCTTTTTCCAAGTCGCAATACATTCTTGGATGATCTTGCTCTTCGGATTATGCCCGACCCAAACATAATGAATTGTTTTAGGAATCATTTTTAACCTCGTTTAAAGAAATTTTTGACTAACTTGATAATGTCTTCGTTGAAGTCCAGCTTTAGTAAGAACATCAAACCTAGGTAAATTACTAACATGATAATTGATTTAACTGCCATGTTGAAAAAGGCTGAATGAATCAAGTTAGGCATAAACATGCCAACAGCTAACGTAATAATAGCGATCAAGAAATACTTTGGCACATCATGGAAGACATAAGCAAAGTCATAGCCGTCGCGCACTACCCACAAACGCAATACTAAAACTACGGCTTCCGTAATCAAAATAGCAATCATGGCACCCCAAGCGCCGTATGGACGGTCAAGGATGTAACTTAACACGATTTCAACGATCGCACCGATCACTACAGGAAAAGCATAGTCCTTATCACGCTGGTTAGCTAAGGCAAACTGGTTGGCAAAAACACCACCGGTTGGAATCATGATGATGGTCAAAGTAAACCAAAACATGAGTGGCGTCATCGGAATATATTTATCACCAAAGAAGAACGGTACAAATTGCTTGGTATTAGCCATGATGATCACGGCAAACAATGTACCTAACATAACAGTAGCTTCCAGTGATTTTTTCATGACCACTTTTTGCGTCTCTTTGCCTTCACTGGCCATTTTAGGCATGATAACCAGGGAAATACTAGTGATAACGCCTAAAATCATGTTGGAGATACGCTGCGAGTTATCGTAGAAAGATACCTGTGCTGAACCGGCAAACAGACCCAAGATTGGTTTATCAAGCGAAGTATAAATCTGCGTCGCAATCTGCGGAATCATCAAAGTTCCGATCGCAATGGCCGTTTTCTTGAATTTATAAAAATGAGCTACGGGTCTGCCAACGTAACGGTGGATGTCAAACCAAAAGACGAATGAACCCAGCATCGTTGATACCGACATAATCAGTAAGTACTTCCACAAATCGGCTGGTGATTTTACCCAAAGCAAAATCAAAACCACGCTGACCAGCCTTACCGCCGTGTTTTTCAAAACAACGCGACCGAAGTCGGCTAATCCTTGGAAGAACCAGGAAATATCGACCTGCGCTGAAATTAAATATGGCACCATGAGTAAAAGGTAGAACCAGTATTGAATGTGAAAGACTGTCGTTACAAAGACCGTAATGGCAATCGTAATTAAACCGGCAATACCTTGGAAGTACCAAAGACCCCAGAAGGCTCTAGTCAATTCTTCAGGCGTACCATAAGTCCGCGTACGCGAGATCGTCCGCATCCCTACATAAGAAACTGACAGGATACAAAAGATCATCAAAAACTGCACAGTGTTGTTAACACTGCTGTAGATCCCATAGGTTTTTGGTCCTAAAACTCTAGACAAATATGGCACCGTGATTAACGGCACCAAGACAATAAAAATTTGATAGATCGCGTTATAAAGAATATTTAAAAACGTTTTGCGCATATTCTACCCTCTATATTCTTGCGTCATATACTTAAAGACCTTTTCACAGTATGGTCCCTTTACTTGACTAGTCAAATGCAGCCAGTAAAGCCTACGGTTAGCAATTTGTTGGTTGTCCAAGTGATCAAGGTGGTTAATCAATTCTTGTTCAGAATTTACGCTGATCCCTGGCGTAATCTCGCTGTATGGTCCCATCAACAGGCCACGTGTTTTTTCATATTGCTTCAGGAAGTTGGTTACGAACACGATCGGCTTGTTTAAATGCAAATAGTCGAAGTAAATTGATGAGAAGTCGGTCATCAAGAAGTCGGTATCGCCGAGCAATTCGTACAAGTCATAGTCATGATCAAATAAGTAGTCATTGTTCAAAAATGCGATGTTAGAGTAATTACTCTTGAAAGCACTAAATAAGCGCATCTCGTAGGGATGCAATTTCACGATTAAATATTGGTGACGCCTTTTGAGCTCTTCATTTAACCTTTCGCCATCAAAATCTTCAAAGGCAAAGAAGTTTCCTTCCTTGATCTTATCCATGATGGTCTTATCTTCAAGCTCATATCTAAAAGTTGGCATGTAGATGCCGATTTGTGCTTGATCATCTTCAGTCTTGAACAGGTCTTTTAACAGCTGCTTTTTAGAAATTACTGGCGAATCAAGCAAGTCCAATCTAGGAAAACCAATTTTGTGGTACTTCTTAGTCTCAATTGCCATGCAGGCACTCATTAAGGTCTCGTATAAATCAGAACTTGAGGCCACGATATCAGCTGTTTTGTGCCACAGTTTTTCATTGCGCTTGTTGTCACGGTACTTAGTATTGTTGGCCATGATGCCCATTCGCTTCAGTGGAACACCGTGCCACAATTGCACATTAATCTGGTGTTTGCGCACCTTAAAAGGCTGGTGCGTGGTGATTACGTAACGCGCTGCCCCAATCTTTTGCCAAGTTTCCCACTTAAGGTGAGATGATGGCCATGGTTCAACCAATGTAGTGTTAAATTCAGGGTGGTTAACTAAGAGCCACTTGTAAAAAGCATAGCCATTTGAACCTGAACGACCCGAACCGTTTAACACCACGATCGTGTTGTCTTCCATTGTGGTAAAACGCGCACGAAACTTCATCCAGGCTAAATAAAGACGAAACAAAAAACTTTTCATTTAAACAACTTCCTAAAAAAATAATCTTACTTTTAAGCATAATAAAAAAGCTTGAACAAACTCAAGCTTTTTTATTTATTTTTGTTAAACTTTATTCTTTTCCCATTCTTCTTTGGAAGAATTTGACGATTTCCACAATCAAGATCATGCAGATACCAGCAACAAGGATGACTAACCATTGATCACCGTCAAGTTCAGTTACATCGAAGAACTTAGTCATGAATGGCAATTCAACGGCTGCCATAATCAAAGCTGAGATAATAATCGCACCATTGAACCATTTGTTGGCAAAAGTATGCTTTCTGAAAATTGATTGGTGAATAAACTTAGAGTTAATTGCGTGGAACAACTGGATAAGTCCCAAAGTAAGGAAGGCCATGGTTAAAGCATCCCCATGTTGCATGGATGGATCACCTACGTGTGGACCAACGTGAAGACCGATTTGGTAAGCACCCAAGACTAAGATACCTTCCAAAATACCTTGGTAAACAATGGAGCTAGCAACACCGCCGCTGAAGAAGTTAGAATTCTTACCACGAGGCTTACGCTTCATAATCCCATCTTCAACTGGTTCAACACCTAAGGCGATAGCTGGCAAAGTATCAGTTACCAAGTTGATCCAAAGAAGTTGTACTGGAGCCAAAATGTCCCAGCCAAGCATAGTCATCATGAAGACAGTTAAAACTTCACCAACGTTACAACTCATTAAGTACAAAATAGCTTTTTGGATGTTACTGAAGACCTTACGTCCTTGCTTAACAGCTTCAACGATCGTAGCGAAGTTATCATCGGCTAAAACCATATCACTGGCACCCTTTGATACTTCAGTACCAGTGATACCCATACCGATACCAATGTCGGCTTGCTTCAAACTTGGAGCATCATTAACACCGTCACCGGTCATAGCAACGATCTTGTTGTTTGCTTGCCATGCCTTAACGATTCTTACCTTGTGTTCTGGAGAAACACGGGCATAAACACTGTAGTCGCCAACGTGCTTGGTGAAGTAGTCGTCGCTCAATTTATCAAGTTCAGCACCGGTTAAAACGCGCTCGTCTTGACCTTTTCCAATAATACCCAAACGTTCTGCGATAGCTTGAGCAGTAGTTTGGTGGTCACCAGTGATCATAACGGTTCTAATACCAGCACTCTTAGCTTCGGCAACAGCGTCCTTAGCTTCACCACGTTCTGGGTCGATCATGCCGACAAGTCCAGCAAAGATCAAATCTTGTTCGACATTGTCAGTGGACGGATCATCATAAAGTTCATCAACGGTCTTGTAAGCCAAACCCAGCACACGCAAAGCTTTCTTGGCCATATTCTTGTTAGTTTCAAGAATATTTTTCTTGTCTTCATCGGTGATTGGTTCAATCTTACCGTTAATATCAATCTTAGTAATACGCTTCAAAAGCATATCAGGAGCACCCTTAACGGCAACATAGTATTTATCACCATCTACGTTAACAGTACTCATCAATTTACGTTCTGAATCAAATGGTACTTCTTGGACACGCTTGTACTTTTTAAGCAAAGTTTCTACGTCAATACTTTGATCGAAAGCAAATTGAATCAAAGCAGTTTCGGTTGGGTCACCTAAAAGGTTACCACCGTTTTCAATTTGAGTATCGTTGGCTAAAACCATGGACAAAAGTGCAGGATTAGTTTCGCTAATCTTGTCGCTGTCGTCGTGAACTGCGCCGTCATGGAAGACCTTTTCAACGGTCATTCTGTTTTGGGTCAAAGTACCAGTCTTATCTGAACAAATAATGTCGGTAGCACCCAAAGTTTCAACGGCAGGCAATTTTCTAACGATTGCCTTATGTTTAGCCATCGTTTGGGTTCCTAATGCCAAAATAATCGTAACAATAGCTGGAAGTCCTTCTGGAATTGCAGCTACGGCAAGTGATACGGCAACTAAGAACATGTTAATCATCAAAGTAGAATTACGGTCGGCTGGATTTGCTTTTAACACACCAACGGCAAAGACAATCACACAGATTGCCAAAATCATGATGGTTAAAGTCTTACCCAACTGGGTTAAGTTCTGCTTCAAAGGAGTATCAGTTTCATCGGCATTGTTAAGCATTGTAGCGATCTTACCAACTTCGGTGTGCATCCCCGTGCTAACTACAATACCTTCACCACGTCCGTAAGTAACGTTAGTGTTGGAATATGCCATGTTCACACGGTCACCCAAAGCAATATCATCGCCAGATAAAGTCTCAATCTTCTTTTCAACTGGGACAGATTCACCAGTCAAGGCTGATTCTTCAATCTTCAAACTACTTGCCAAATTCAAACGCAAGTCAGCTGGAACAACGTCACCGGCTTCAAGCAAAACGATGTCGCCTGGTACCAATTCGGTACTTGGAATCGTAATGATTGCGTCGTTACGCCGGACATGCGCTTCCGGCGTGGCCATATCCTTTAGGGCTTCAATCGCAGCTTCACTTCTTGCCTCTTGAAAGACACCTAAAATGGCGTTCAAGATAACAACGATCATGATGATTGCTGCATCGGTCCATTCTTTAGCAACTACACCGGATAAAATGGCGGCGATGATCAAAACAATGATCATGAAATCCTTGAATTGATCGATGAAGCGCATAAACATGCTCTCCTTCTTTTTAGCAGCTAAAGCATTGGGGCCATACTTTTCAAGTCTGGCTTTGGCTTCGCTATCGCTTAGTCCGGCATCGAGGGATGTTTTTAGCTCTTTTTCCACATCGGGTACTGACTCGGTGTAATATTTCTTAGCCAATTTAGTTTCCTCCTTAATATAAACAAAAAGAGACTTACATGCTTGTAGCACATAAGTCTCACAAATTAAGATAAACCCAGAAGTATAATAGCTTCGGCTGTTGAGTTTATCGCAAGCAAATTGCCGTCACTCCCTTATGATAAGTTTATTATAAGAAAATTTTTAAACTTTCACAAGTTTTAGCGAATAATTTTACTTTTTGTAGAAATCATCGAAAACAGTAACTGGCAAATGACGCTTGTGTTTACTCTTGTTCCATAATTTTTCAATTTGGTTAGCAGCCTTGTCAGAAACTTCTTTTCCTTCAAGGTAATCGTCAATTTCCTTGTAAGTTACACCAAGTGCAACTTCGTCCGGCAAGTCTGGCTTTTCTTCTTCAAGGTCAGCAGTAGGTGCCTTTTCGTAAAGGTGTTCAGGACAACCTAATTCTTTCAAAAGCATCTTGCCTTGACGCTTGTCTAAACGGAACAATGGAGTCAAATCGGCAGCACCATCACCGAACTTAGTGTAGAAACCACAGAAGTTTTCAGCGGCGTGGTCAGTACCTACAACTGCACCGTTGTTAGCACCAGCGATAGCGTATTGAACGACCATTCTTTCACGGGCCTTGATGTTACCCTTGTTAAAGTCGGTAATCTTTTGGCCAGTTGCTTCAACTGCCTTAACCATGGCGTCAACTGGTTCCTTGATGTTAACGATCAAATCTTGATCTGGGTGTTGAAACTTAACAGCATCAGCCGCATCATCTGCGTCAACTTGAACACCGTATGGCAAACGAACAGCGATAAATTGGTAAGAATCATCGCCAGTTTCTTTACGCATTTCTTCCATTGCCATTTGGCATAACTTACCAGTCAAAGTTGAGTCTTGACCACCAGAAATACCTAAAACATATGACTTAAGAAATGGGTTAGCCTTCAAGTAATTCTTTAAGAAATCGATTGAACGTCTGATTTCCTTCTTAGGATCAATTTCAGGTTGAACATGCTCATAAGCAATAATTTCTTTTTGTAATTCTCTCATCGACCAATGCTTCTTTCTCTAATCTTACGACGAATGTCTTGAATAAGATTCATTTTACTTTCGTATAAGTTTTGTGACAAGTCTACTGGGTATTCTTGTGGATTCAAGCTACGCTTGTATTCATCCCATAAGCCATCAAGGTTGTCAGCACAGAACTTCTTAATTTCATCAAGGCTAGGTTGTTTGTAAACGAGCTTACCTTCCTTAAAGATATCGTGCAAAAGCGGAATAGCAGTGTAATCAGTAACCACCTTGTTGATGTAAGTGTATTGAGGGTGGAACATGAACAATGCATCAAACTTACGTGGGTCTTCGTCGTAGCGAGATACCCAGTCACCTTCATTTTTCTTAGCAGTGTTGGCACTGATACGCCATACTTGCTTCTTGCCTGGAGTAGAAACCTTGATTGCGTTTGAAGAAATCTTCAAAGTGTCACGCATTGCGTGAACGTCATCTTCCATGGCAACTAACTTGTAAACTGCGCCAAGGGCTGGTTGATCATAAGCGGTAATAAACTTAGTACCGATACCCCAAACATCGATCTTGGCACCTTGCATCTTCAAGTTAGTGATGGTATTTTCGTCTAAATCATTTGAAGCAAAAATCTTAGCGTTAGGATAGCCGGCATCGTCCAATTCCTTACGAACTTGTTTAGAAATGTAAGCCATGTCGCCGGAGTCGATACGAACACCCAAGAAGTTGATCTTGTCGCCCATTTCGTTGGCAACCTTGATCGCGTTAGGCACACCACTTCTAACAGTGTCGTAAGTATCAACCAAGAAGACACAATCCTTGTGGGTTTCAGCGTATGCCTTGAAGGCTTCGTATTCGCTGCCGAATGCTTCAACTAAAGAGTGAGCATGAGTACCTGAAATTGGAATATTGAATAACTTACCAGCACGCACGTTACTAGTTGAGTCAAAACCGCCAATATAAGCGGCTCTAGTACCCCAAATAGCTGCGTCAGTTTCTTGAGCACGACGTGAACCAAATTCCATTATGCTGTCATCTTGAACAGCCAACTTAATACGTGCTGCTTTAGTAGCAAGTAAAGTCTGGAAGTTGATGATGTTCAAAATAGCAGTTTCAACTAATTGACATTGAGCAAGAGGACCTTCAACTTGAAGGATTGGTTCATTAGCGAAGACCAATTCCCCTTCTCTCATTGAACGGATGGTGAGCTTGAGCTTTAAATTGCGTAAGTAGTCAATAAAGTCATCATCGTAATCTTCTTGTTCTTTCAAATATTGAAGGTCGCTTTCCTTGAATTTTAAATTCTTCAAGTAATCGATGACGTGTTCAAGACCTGCGTAAACGGCATAACCGTTGCCGAACGGCTCTTTACGATAGAAGACTTCAAAAACGGCGTTGCGATCTGCGATGCCCTTCTTGAAGTAGGTGTACATCATGTTAATTTCGTATAAATCAGTGTGTAAAGCCAAAGAATCGTCTTTGTCTAATTCTGGGTAAAACATTGTTTCCCTTTCTGTTAATTAAAAAATTATGATTTTGTTTTTTATTATACAACCATTACGAACGTATGACTATTCTTCGACTCAAAACGTACGATATACAGCCAAAATTGAATCCAATTGATTCTTAATTGAAAAATGTTCTTCAGCATAACGTTTTTCGGCATGAGCCATTTGACGGAGTTCCTTATTTGACTTGTTTACTGCTAAATTAACCTGCTTGGCAATGGAATCAATGTCGCCCACTTTAGCGATAAAACCATATTCTGGCCCAGGGATCATCTTATGAATGTCGCCTACGTCTGTGGATAAAATAGGAATTAAATTATCGGTTGCCTCTAAAAGCACAAGTGGAAAACTTTCGGAATATGAGGTCAAAACGGCAAGGTCGATGCGTTTATACAAGCTGCTCAATTGATGATGCGTCATAAAGCCGTGGAAAGTTACTTGTGGAGCCATGTTTAATTGTCTCGTCAAAGCCTTAAGCGGCTCAAGCTGACTGCCATCGCCTGCGATGTGCAAACGAATATGCTGGTCGTTGAGCTGTTTAACCGCCTTAAGCAGCAATTCTTGGCCCTTTACCTTTTCGGTACGAGCAACGTTGATAATATTGAAGTATGTGTGTTCATATTTAGCAGGGATTTCGCTGTCGTTGTGGAAAACAATGCCGTTATAGATGACGTGCACCTTATTTTTATCCACCTGTGCTTTATTAATGAGCAATCTGGCAAAACACTCAGTCACCGCAAAAACACAGTCAGCCTTTCTTAAGGCACGGATATTCAAACTGGTGAAAATCTTGCCTAAAAGGCTGCGACCAGCAAAGTCCAAATAAGGATCAGAGTGCACCGTAATGCACCAAGTTGCCTTAATCTTCTTATGAATCAGTGAGAGAAATAAGTTGGCCCTAGCTCCGTGAGTATGCACGATGTCGTAGTCACCATCATTGATAAAGCGGGTTAATTTCTTCAAACTGGCTAAATCATAACGGCTATTTGCGCCCAAAACATGAGTCTCAATCCCGTGTTCACGTGCTGCCTGCGCAACAGGACCTTCTGCTAAAGTTAATAATTCGAAGTCCTTGCCTTCCTGTTTGGCCTCGGTTAATAAATTTACAATATGCGATAGGCCGCCGCCATTTTCAAGACCAGCATTTACATGCAAAACCTTCATTCTGTGATTATTTTCCTCTCTTCGATTGTTGAACTCGTGCTACGAACTGCGGCAAAACCAGCATTCGCTTGAAACGAGTTGGATTAGTAATTAAACGATAAAACCATTCTAAGTGCGTCTTTTGGAACGCTTCTGGCGCTCTTTTAACCATACCGGAAAAGACGTCAAAACTTCCGCCAACTCCCATCATTAGAGCAGGAAGTTCATTTCTGCGCAAAATTGCGAGTAGTTGCTCTTGCTTAGGAAAACCTAAGGCCGCAAAAACCATGTCTGGTTGGGTCTTGGCGATTCTGCGAGCTACCAGCTCTAAATCGTCGGTAAAGTAGCCGTCTTCGGCACCAACCAAGTTGATATTAGGATATTCCTTAGCCACTTTTGCTTGGACTGCGTGGATTACTTGTGGCTTAGCACCGATTAGGTAAACTCGACTGCCGCGGTCGTTAGCCACGCTCATTAACCAAGTAAAAAGATCATAGCCAGTTACTCGCTCAGGCAAAGGCTGCTTAAGCATCTTAGCTGCTTTAACAATGCCGATCCCATCAGCGGTAATGTAATCCGTGTCGTTTTTTAAGATTTTCATAAACTCGGGATTTTCATTAGCTGCCATCACGATTTCGGGATTGGCTGTTACTACAAAAGTAGATAAGTGATTATTCAATCGCTCAATAAATTCATTTTGAAATTGATTAAAAGTCTTATTATCAAAATCAACGCCTAAAACATTAACTTTGTCCATTTTTGTACACCTCGCGCGTATTCTCATCTGTTTTCTATTTTACCATTTGATCAGACAAGTAAGTGAATGAAGTCCAAGTTTCATATTTTCTTTAAACATGATAAGATTGTTTTAATCAAAGGAGACAACATGAAGAGAGTAATTACTTATGGCACATTCGACCTGCTTCATTATGGTCATGTGCGCCTGCTTAAACGTGCAAAAGAATTAGGCGATTATCTAATCGTGGGGCTTTCAACTGATGAATTCAACGAATTCAAGAAGCACAAGGAAGCCTACAACACTTACCCAGAAAGAAAATACATCTTGGAAGCTATCCGCTACGTTGATAAGGTCATCCCTGAAAAAGACTGGGATCAGAAGATCGACGACGTGAAGAAATACAACATCGACACCTTCGTGATGGGTGACGACTGGAAAGGTAAATTCGACTTTTTGAAGCCTTACTGTGACGTCGTTTACTTGCCAAGAACGCCAGGTATTTCAACTACCAAAATTAAAGAAGATTTGAAGTAAAACAAAAAACTCCAATCCCATTCAAATTGTGAATGAGGTTGGAGTTTTATTTTGTCCTATCTATTACTTAGAGAAAGTGAATTCAAATCTTTCGGCTACATAGCGAGCACGCGTATATTCAAATGGTTGACCTGATGCCAGTTCAGTAACCTGACGTCTAGTAATTAAAGCTTCGCCCTTCTTAGCTTTTAACAAGCGCGCATCTTGTTCATTAGCAATTGAGGCAGAAATATGTTCAGTTACTCGGCCTATTTCAAAACCGCCACGCTTTTCAAGCGTTTCATAAAGGTGGCTGGAAACTTCTTCTTTTGAGAAGTCCTTAACCAAGTAGTAAGGCACAGTAACTACTTCATAACAAATTGGCACATCGTCAGCGTAACGAATTCTCTCCATGCGTAGAACCTTTTCGTCCTTCTTAAGCATCAGGCGTTCCTTTTCTGACAATGATGGGTTGCCAATTTGGTAAGATGTCAACTTGCTGGAAGGAACTTGACCATTTGCCTTAGTAATATCGGTAAATGACATGATCCCTGACATTCTTTCCTGCACCTTTTGGCTAGCTACATAAGTACCGCTGCCCAGGCGCCGTTCAAGAATCCCTTCTTCTTCCAGTGTCTTGATTGCTTGACGCAAAGTCATTCTTGAAACGCCAAACTTCACTGATAATTGACGTTCAGCTGGAATTCTGTCTCCCACTTTGTACACATGATTTTCAATATCGCGCTTGATCTGATTATGGATCTTGATATACATAGGTTCTTCCATAATATGTCGCCCTCCAAAGTCCTCTAATACTACCTGTTATTATAAAGCAAATTGGTCTAGATTGCATTTAATACGGTAGAATAATTTTACCATGCTATTTTCTTTTAGTGGTCCATTGAACACCTAAAATGTACACATTCGGACGCTTATCACATTCCACGCTGAGCTTCTCACCTTTGTCGGCGATGACGTTGGTGTGCAACTTGGCTTCGTCTTGAATAGCCAAATCGGCGCCGTTGGGATGAAGCAGTAAATCATGACCGCGCAAGTTAGCGTTGCCGCTCAATGCCAAGAAGTATTCATAATCCATGTTGCCCATAAAGCTGACACGTGTTGCTTCACAGCTGGATTGATCTTGAAAATCACTGTGGGCGGTCACAGTTGAATTGCTCATTGTGACTTTTGCCTCATTAATAACCACCATGCGGTTGATGGTGCTGTTTTGGATAATCGTCCGCGTCTTTTTATCGATATAAACGCCGCCGTTGAACTTGCTGTTCATGATGTTGCTCCAGCAGTCGTCGCTGAGGTAAAGACATGAATCATCCTTAGCACGCACCGTACTGTTGAGCATGTTCATCCAGGTTTGTCCGTGCAATAAAATATAATCGGCTTCGGAATTATTAATATCAAGTTCTGCGTTGGTTTTGGCAAAAGTGTTGATGCTACCGTGGATGTTGGAATTATTGATAATCGCGGTGCCCTGCCCTTCTAAGGCCAAAGCACAGTATTTATCAGACTTGTAGTCGATTTCGGAATCATTCATTTCCAAACGGAAATTAGCATTTTCGTACATGGAAACAGAGCCGTTAATCACCTTAGTTGAATAAAGTTCAACGGTTACCTTCCCGTTCACAGCGATCGCGGCAGTGTCGGTGCCATTACCCTTGATAAAGCAATTACGTAGCGTCAAATAACCATCACTTTCAACTGGGACGAAAAGACTGTTGTTGTCAGTGCTGGTATTAATGCATAAATTTTCTAAAGTGACATAGCGGCTATCATCTGAAACGCTGATGTAGCCTTCAATTGTCGTATCTTCTGGGACGGATCCTGTCCCTTTAATTGTGATATCTGTTAGTGTTAAGCCTTGTGGCAAATAGTAAAAGCCAGGCCCCAGCATTAAAACGTCATCGGCACGCAAATCTTTTAACGCTTCGTGCCAACTTGTTTCGCTGCTTGAACCTCCAACTCTGATTATTCTAGCCATTCAACATTCCCCTTACTCTAAAAAAGCCAATTACTATTATATTTGTTTTCTGCTAGCAATGGGTAACTTTTGCCTAGCAAAAATAGAACTTGATCAAATTGACCAAGTTCTACTCGTATTTTTAGACTTATTATTACTTGTTTTATTTAGTTTATTTCATCTTAACATTCCAGTAGTAAGCTACGTTGCCGTATGGTGAAAGCTTGAAGCCTTGTACGTTTGGCTTAAGCAAGTACGAAGCTCCCGCTTGATAAAGTGGAGTCGCAAAGGCATCCTTTTGGATCATTTGCCGTTCTGCATTAATCAAAGCTTGCAGTCTTTGCTTAGGATCGTTAGCGTAAGTTGAACGCACAAGATCGATTTGGTGCCAGAAGTTGCGGTTGCGATAGTCTTGTTCCAAGTTGAATAGACCGCCGACAGTTAAGAAGTCGAGTGGATCTTCGTAACTTGGTTGCCAAGTACCATAGACAAAGTCGTAGTTGTGGTTAGTAGTGTTTGATAAACGTGACTTAAGTGGGATTGAACGCCCATTGATGGTCAAACCTGGCAAGTTACGCATCAAATCACTTTGGATGAATTCACCTACACACTTAGCGTCGTCGATGTCGGAAGTAAGAAGTTCAAGAGTGATCTTCTTTTGACCCAATTGTCTTTGAGCGATCTTCTATTCCTTGCAAGCGTTTTTTACGTTGTAGGTAACCATGTCGCCGGCGTTTTTACGATAGTCGTTACCAGTTGACTTGTCGGTAATGAAGTTGGAAGTAACGATACCGTTAGCTGGACGACCAGCGTGGAGCACTGTGGCAACCAATTGCTTTTTGTTAATAGCCTGACTGATAGCACGTCTTACGTGAACGTTTCCGGTAGTCTTTCGCTTAAGGTCAAAAGTCATGTAGCCATTTGTTGGTGTTACTTGTGAGTGATAGTCTTTGTTGTTTTGGTATTGTTTGACGAAGTCTGAACTAAGTAGAGCGTAGTCCAAGCTGCCACTTCTGAACAAGTTCACGCCAGTTGAGGTAGTTTGGATCACTTGCATGTTGACCTTGTCGAGTTTGACTGACTTCTTGTTCCAGTAAGTGTTGCTCTTTTGAAGCGTCCACTTAAGATTAGAGCCAGTCCAGCCCTTCACTGTGAATGGACCGTTGTAGACCAGGTTCCTGCTGGAAGTTCCGTATTTACTACCAAGCTTGTTAACTACCTTGGTATCCTGAGGATAAAATTGCGCACCCTCTAAGATTTCTGGCAAATATGGAATTGGGTTAGCTAAAGTAACTTGAAGACGATATTTGCCTAAAGCCTTGATGCCGAGTGAGTTAACCTTGGCCTTGCCTTGGGTGATCTTGGTACCGTTCCTAATGATGGCGTAACTGTCGCTATCGAGGGATGAATTCTTAGGATCGACGGGTTCTGCACCAACCAGTAACGTAGTCTTGGGCGGTAATGGGATCGCCGTTAGACCACTTAGCGTTTTTTCTTAAATTATAGGTATAAACTCTATTGCCGTTAGAAACTTTTACGCTAGTTGCCCCTGCAAGTTTAGCGCGGTTATTTTTGTCAAAATGGTAAAGACCTTCCATTGAGTTTTGTAAAGCTTCCGAACTAGTTGTATCGCCACACTTACTTGAATCCAGCGTGGAAATTTCGTTTGAAGTTGCTGTATTCATTACTTGTTTTGATGAGGATGAACCAGTATTTGAATTAGAACATGCTGCGAGTACCCCAGCTGCAGTCATAGTTACAATTCCGAGTAAAAACTTATTTTTGTTCTTCACGTTATTTCCTTTCACTTACATTTTATTAGTGTGCATGATGAAGGAAAAAATTAACAATACTTTGTCTCAATAGCTGCTATAGATTTTACCTATAGTAAATTTTTTAGACAGAAAACATACTAACCTAGTGTTGGATCATGAATCGACGGATTCATGATCTGGCACTTTTTATTTTGTCTAAAATAGAAAGTGAAGATAAAGCAAATAAAGTCTTGGTTCTTTTGGACGTGTAACGTCGAAAAGAAAACGGACTGCTTTACCGCCTATTTATAAGTCTCTTCGAAGTCTGTGGGCACTTGATGCCGAGTTCAGAAAATGAGAATTAATAGGTTGATAAAACTGTTTGTCTTCACTTGGAGGTTAGAATGATGAAACAAAATATTATCTTTGGCATTGATGTTAGCAGTAAATCGTCTACAGTTTGTGTAGTAATTGATCGAATTAAGCAAGGTGAAACCTTTAAGATTACTAATGATTCCTTTGGCTATCAAGATCTATTGGATCGTTTAAATCAATACTTGATCACGCCTTTAGTAGTTTTTGAAGCTACGGGAGTTTATTCATTGAGTTTACAGGCTTTTTTAGAAGATTATCATATCAAGTATTTAAAGCTTAATCCCTTAAAGGCTAAGAAGCTGATGGACAATAATCTAAGGCATAATAAAACCGATAAAGTTGATGCTTATCGGTTAGCTTTAATTCAATTCAATGCGCCACAAAAATTGCGTGCTCCTCAACCTAAGGAATATCATGAACTGCAAAATGCGAGTCGTTATTACGAAGAGCTTACTCAAGCCCTGATAATCAATAAAAATCAGCTCCATCGTAATTTGCAGTCTACTTTTCCTCAGATAGAGAGTATCCTTTCAACTTCATCTGGCAGAGTTTATTGGACGATTGTCAGCTTATTCCCGCATGCACAATATGTTTTAAATCACAATGAAAACCAGGTCTTTCAAAGTTTGTTGGCCATTTCAGGAATTGGCAGACAAAGAGCTCATTATTTAACAACTAGGCTCTATGCCTTAGCCAGACAAGCTTATCCATATGACAATGAAAGCAGTATTACTATTCGAGCAATTCAGCGTAATATTGCCAATTTGCTTTCTCTAAGTGCTGAAAGAGATAATGTGATCAATTATATGGAAAAGCTTGCTATGCAAGCAAATGCACGGTCTTTGAATATCTATGAGAGTATTCCTGGCATTGCCAAAACTACTGCTGTTAGGTTGGTAGCCGAATTAGGTGATTTAAGACGGTTTGATACTTCAGCCCAAATTGATGCCTTTGTTGGCATTGATCCAGGCCGCTATCAATCAGGTGAAAAGGACAGTCATTTAGGAATAACCAAACATGGCAATCACTTAGCTAGAAAGATTCTTTATCGAACAATTACTCAAATGGAAACTGTCAAAGCTACTCAGCCTTGTCATATCACTGATTATTATGATAAGAAAAAACGATCTTCAAATAGCCGGGGCTATAAGAAAATCGCCATTGCATCAGTTCATAAACTGATACGTACAATGTTTGCTCTTATCAAACATGATCAATTATATGATTACAACGTAGCCACACATAACCAAAGACTTTAGTTGAAATCAAATGATCAACTTCAGTATAACAACCTATGAAAAAACTACAAGTACTCATAGGCTTATTTGTGTTACATATAATTATTAATAAATTTAGTTTTCTAACTTAATTAGCTTCATTCGTACCAATAATTCTAATAAAATAATCTATTAAATTATTGATATTACTTGACTTAAGGTAGAAAAAAGAAACGTCATAAGACGT
Organism: Lactobacillus sp. N54.MGS-719; assembly: GCF_000980505.1. Taxonomy (NCBI): domain Bacteria; kingdom Bacillati; phylum Bacillota; class Bacilli; order Lactobacillales; family Lactobacillaceae; genus Lactobacillus; species Lactobacillus sp. N54.MGS-719. The sequence continues at coordinate 1,318 of NZ_LARO01000013.1, read as the reverse complement.
TTCTTTCAAATTAGGGTTGGGTGTTCTTAAAGAACTATTGGGTTAGCTGGATTCGAACCAGCGCATGATGGTACCAAAAACCATTGCCTTACCACTTGGCTATAACCCAATACCAGCTGAGCTTTTTACTTGTTGCTCAACAATGGAGGAGGGTGGATTCGAACCGCCGAACTCAGAGAGAGCGGTTTTACAGACCGCCGCGTTTAGCCACTTCGCTACTCCTCCGTTAGCTGACTTAATTATAATAACGAATATCTAGTTCAAATGCAAGGGAAAATTGAAAAAAGTTTTCATTTTTTGCATTTGGCTAAAAAATGGGTAAAAACAAAAGTCGTTACTCATTTTTTGTGGAATTTAGAGTACCGGCTTTATTACTTTGCATTGAATCCAAATGCAAGCAAGTTATACTACATTTCTAATGTATCACATTTGATAATGGTTAACTACAAATTGAACTATTAATTATAATAGTAAAAACAAAAGCCATTACTTTTATTGTGGTTTCTAGAGTAATGACTTCTGTGCCTTTGCATTGAATCCAAATGCAATTATGGCAAACTCTTCGTCTTTAATATATCAAAATTTACGCTCATTAACAACGCCACTCAACAGCGCCCATCTTAACGTTTTTATTAGCCTTGATTAATGCGGCACCATTGCCAATTTCTACACCACCGTCAAGAATTCCTTCGTCAGAACGAAGATTCAAGCTACCGGCGTCATAGTCCATCACCATGTTTGGTCCCATCATCGTCATATCGTATTTTGAAGTGTAAATCTTCAAGCCTTGATCGTTCTCAAGCTCTACAGGATAATCGGGATCAACTTGATCAACCCAGATAATTGAAAAGTGGGAACCAATGCTGCAGCCTCCACCCTTGATAGAATACTTGCCACCACCATCGTCGGTGATCAAAATCAAAGTCTTGTCTGCAATTTCTCTTCTCTTTAAGTAATCCATTGCCTTATCAGTGAATGTAATCTTCAACATAGGTCTCTCTCCTTTTCATTTTCGTTAATTAAATTATAGCGAAAAGTGTTAGTAAAGAAATTGATCTACATCAAGAAATGTAAATTTTTTTCAAAAGAAAAAAGCCATTGCTCTCAGGAGACCATGCAATGACTTCTTTACACCTTTAATATAACACCTTTCTCGTATTTTGTATCACCCAAAACATCAACTAATTATTGATAATACAAACATATTTTCGTATAATAACATTATCAAGCAAGTGAACGTATATTCGCTTAGCATAGTAAGGTGGGGATGCACATGTATGACTATAGATATGAACCACACAGGCTAGTCTTCATGATC
>NZ_LARO01000148.1:0-309 GCF_000980505.1 Lactobacillus sp. N54.MGS-719 | reverse complement strand
AGTTTTACTACTACTTAAATTCTACAAGAGAATAAAAATAGTGAATCAATTATCCCGTCGGATAACTAATTCACTATTTAGCTTAGAATGTTTACTATGTCTAAATTAACTAAAAAGGATAAAATTCATATTTTTGAAGAATGGATTTTAGAAAATAAACGTGGAACGTACTTAAGTAAGAAATATGGTATCAGAAGAGAAAAGGTAAACTATCTAATAAATTTAATTAAAATTCATGGCTTATCAGTACTTGATAAATCTTATACGCATTACTCAAAAGAGTATAAAGAACATGCCATAAAAAGAGTG
>NZ_LARO01000088.1:0-2028 GCF_000980505.1 Lactobacillus sp. N54.MGS-719 | reverse complement strand
TATTGATTTAGTAGAGAGTTGGTTAATAACATGATGGATAAATTATCTTATGAGATGAATAGAATTACCGAACAAGTATATAAACAAGTAAAAAAATAGGATATAATCAAAGCCATAAAAGTTTTACAAGATCTTGATCTTTCTTACGATGATGTTTTAGATAAAGTATTACAATATTTTGGTGAAGATATGCCCAAAGACGAAATTGAAGAACTTGTGAAAGAAAACTATTAGTTAATACTGTAATTAATGAATTAGTTCTTCGTTTAAATAAAATCCAAAATTTAGAATAAATAGCGCTAAAAAGCCCATGACTGTAGTTCGATAGTCATGGGCTTTTTTTATAATCAAGGCAAAGAAAAAACGAGGCAAAATGCCTCGTTTTCTTTGACTTTAGTTAGTGTTAACTAATCTTAGTTAAAGTTAGCAACCTTAACGTAAGTCTTTTCAGTATCGTTACCGATCTTGTAGTATTGCTTACCGTTCTTGAATGTGTAAGCACCACCGTAAGTAGTAACTTCAGTACCCTTCTTCAAGGTTACCTTGTTAGCACGCTTCTTTGAAGTCTTGTAAACGTATGCGTTGTGCATAATAGTCTTAGTTTGACTTGGAACAGTAGTTACCTTAGCGTTTGGAACGTTAACAGTTACAGGCAAAGTAGCAGTAGCGTTGTTCTTGTTTGAAGTTGCGATCAAATTGAAAGTAAATGATTGAGGAGCAACAAACCAACCTTGAGCATCTACATCAACACCAGCAGCCTTCAAAGCATCCTTAAGGTTATTTGAGTAGCTAATGTTGCTTGAGTCTGAATCAAGTTGAGTAGCGTAATATGCGTTACCCTTAGTTTGGTTTACAGGAACAGCGTTAAGAACTTGTGAAATGTTCATCTTACCGTCATCTGCACCAGCGTACAATTGAATGTTTGCTGAGTTTACAGCTGCACCAGTAGTACCATTGTGCCAAGTAACAACTGCTGGGTTAGCAAAGTCCTTAGCAGTTACGTCCATAGCAACTTGGTATAAGTTAATAACACCATTCTTGTCAAGCTTTACTTCGATTGAGTGGGTCATTGTGTCTGAGTCTGTATGTGCAACCCAGTTAGAACCAAAGTTTAAATTGATCTTCTTGTTAGCGTTTTGTGAACCAAAGTTCAAACCAACGTTAGTCATTGAAACTTTGTAAACTTCACCAGCGTTAGCTTCAGTAACTTGGTTTAAGTCAGTAATTTCTTGGCTGCCCTTGAAAAGTTGAATCTTTGAAGGGTTTGATGCGTTAACACCAAAGTTAGCGTTAGCAGTAGTGCCGTCAACAGTAGCTGAGAATGATACTGAAATAGCAGCACTTACTGAGCCAGCCTTAGTATTTAAACTAATGTTTGGCTTAACATTAACAGTAGAGCCAGAAGCTGGTAAAGTTACATTACCTAAATGGGTTACAGATGTTATAGGCGCAGCTGAAACAGTAGATACAGCAGTTGCAGCAACTGGAGCAACAGCAAGTAAAGCAGCAGCAACGCTAACGATTCTTAAATTTTTCTTCATGTGGTCTTTTCCTCCTTGAAATATAAAAAATGTAATAGGCCATAGGTTCAGCATGGTGATAGGAGCCTATAATGTACAAAATCATTCAAAGCAAGATCCACGAGTTTATAACTCTCGCGAGGTAGTAGTCTTGCTGAAGGATCAGCATGCGTACAGGCTGCACGCCTGAAGCACGTATATTAAGTACGTGATACTAGAGTAGGTGTGGTGTGGGAGTGATCCTTCCTCTTATTTGCTAAGGGGAAGTTGGGTTGGTTCTTTCCGCCGCGGTTTTTCGCTAGCTGTGAATAGAGCACAGCAAAAATAAAAAAGGTTTCCAACAATAACATCGTCCTCAAAATTAAGGTGCAAATATGCATGTTTTATTACTATTAAAATAACATAATTAAAATATTACTTTTATCATACAAATCAGCCGAATCCCTTGTTTTAAAATAACTTGCTAGATACAATAGAACTGTTAATAATAGGAGGAACCAACTTATGA
>NZ_LARO01000147.1:0-313 GCF_000980505.1 Lactobacillus sp. N54.MGS-719 | reverse complement strand
AAAATGTACTTTGGCAATGGTTGGATTCTTAGCCAATATTTCTTTTGCCCTTTCCACTCGTTCATGATCTATCTCTCGATTGAATGATCCACCTAAATAAATCTTACCGGTTGCGATTTTCTTTTGCATTTAGTTTTTCCTCTCAGAATATTAATTTTAAAAGCAGTATATCACATATTGTTTGCTTTTCGCGCTATATATAGACATAATTTGTTTATTTTAAATTTTATATTGACATAACACGTACATTAATTTATCATTTTAATCGAATCATTCTCAAAATAATATCATTCTGGAGGTAGAAATGAACTCA
>NZ_LARO01000146.1:0-318 GCF_000980505.1 Lactobacillus sp. N54.MGS-719 | reverse complement strand
TCTGATAGTTTTGAATCGCATTGGCAAGAGCGAGACTATCAATTTCTTTAACACGTAAAAAGCTATAAGCATCACGAATATTCTTAGGCTTAGCCAATAGTTCGCTATTAGTGACTACTTCTTCTGCCAACCTAGTCTCATAATTATTAAGAATAGAAAAGGCAAAAGGCATTGCTTGATATTGTCTAACAGCTAAGTAGTGCTTAGCATGATAATTGCTCCGATTGCGTCCGACATAAGAGTTGTAGACAAAGCGCTGCGCATCATAGTTTAGTTTAATGATTTTCTTTTGCTTAGAACTAGGATAAAAGCGAAGCT
>NZ_LARO01000145.1:0-318 GCF_000980505.1 Lactobacillus sp. N54.MGS-719 | reverse complement strand
TCTGATAGTTTTGAATCGCATTGGCAAGAGCGAGACTATCAATTTCTTTAACACGTAAAAAGCTATAAGCATCACGAATATTCTTAGGCTTAGCCAATAATTCATTATTGATGACTACTGTTTCTGCCAGTTGGACTTCATAGCTATTAAGAGCAGAAAAAGCAAAGGGCATTGCTCGATTTTGCCTATTAGCTAAATAACGTTTAGCATGGTAGCTAGTCCGATTGCGTCCGACATAAGAGTTGTAGACAAAGCGCTGCGCATCATAGTTTAGTTTAATGATTTTCTTTTGCTTAGAACTAGGATAAAAGCGAAGCT
>NZ_LARO01000087.1:0-2163 GCF_000980505.1 Lactobacillus sp. N54.MGS-719 | reverse complement strand
CAGGTTCAGGACACCTTAGAATCCTACTTTGATTAAATAAATAATTAAAAAATCAATTTACGAGAAAGATCTATTTACACAAAAGATTTGACAGTTTCACCATTTAATCGTCTTATTAAAAAAGTAGACGATTTAATTATTAAAGAAAAGGTCATCGTACAAACAGGTTTCAGTACTTATATTCCTGAATACTGTGAAGCCCATAAGATGATGTCATTTGAGAAAATGCAACAGACATTAAGGGATGCCCGAATTGTAATTACTCATGGTGGACCTTCCAGCTTTATTGAAGCTTTGCAATTTGGAAAGGTTCCAATTGTAGTACCTAGACAAGAAAAGTTTCATGAACATGTAAATAATCATCAAGTTGACTTTACTAAGTTAATTGCAGAGAGAATGAATAATATCATTCCTGTATACGATATTGATGATTTAAAAATGACAATTGATAATTATGATCAAATTGCTGAGACAAAAAATGCTGGTGAAAGCAGTAATAATAAAAGATTTAATTATAAATTAGAAGAGATTATAAAAGAGCTCGTTACAGATTAAATTATTGAGAGGTAAAAATGATTTATACAGAAATGAATGGTAGATGTGGTAATCAATTATTTCATTATGTTGTAACACGATATGTATCTATAAAAACTGGAGATTCTGATTTATCTTTTGATTTTAAAAAAAGTATTTGCTAATTATGATGTACAACAAGGACGTTATGATGTATTAACAGATTATCAAACTGTTCCTTATTCATATTGGAAGGGAACCGGAAAATTGCTTTTTCAAGAAAGCAATTTCTTACAAAAGACAATGATTATAGCTAAGAGTTTAGGTATTTACTTATTTAGAAATAAATCAAGAGCTATGAAAGCAAAAGAGGCAGTTATTGGACAAAAATTACTAAATTATTGTGGAGTGTATTGGGTACGTGAAGGAATAGATAAAATTTGGCCACACAAAAGAAAATTAGTTTAATAAAAAATAAGGAGTAGCAATTCTGTATGTGTAAGTGTACGAAGGGGAGATTTTTTTAATAATCAAAATGCTAGAAGTTTTGCAGTTTGTACACCAGACTATTATAGGAAGGCAAAAAAGAAGCTTGAAGATAAAAAATTGAAGGATCTTATTTTTTGTATTTTCGGATGATATTAATTGGTGTAAAAAGAAATTAGGATTTAACGGAGACAATGTAATATTTGTTTCACAAGATATGCCTGTGTATGAAACTCTAAGATTGATGTATAATTGCAAACATTTTATTTTATCTAATTCAACTTTTTCATGGTGGGGACAATTTCTTTCTACGTCTAAAAATAAATTAGTTGTTTCACCATCTCGATGGAACAATGATGGATATCAATCGCAGCTTATACAAAAAGATTGGATATTAATTAATTGCTAAAGTGACGATCAATGAAAAGAAATATTGTAAATTATATTAAAGAATATGGTATTAGTTTATTTATAACCAAAGGCATTAGGAGATTATACTTAAAGAGTAATTCTGTTTTGGCTACTAAAATTAATGCATATAATGAAGATAAAGTAACACAAGCATTGTCTAGTATAGTTTTGAATAAAGAATTTAAAAAGAGTAACCTTTTTAAAAAAAAGCAGAGTTTAAATTCAGAACCAATATGGATTATGTGGTGGCAGGGATATGATCAAGCGCCGAAGATAGTGAAAGCATGTATTAATTCAATTAGAAGAAATAATGTAAATCATGAAGTAATTTTAATAACTAAGGATAATTTTCAAGATTATGTTAATTTACCAACATTTGTATTGAATAAAGTAGATTTGGGATGTATTTCGATTACCCATTTGTCAGATATGATAAGGGCATTACTTCTATACATATATGGTGGTGTATGGTGTGATGCTACAATTTTAGATATTCAACCAATTCCTGATGAGGTTTTTAAATCCAATTTTTATACTATTAGGACGGATCTCAAAACTAAGGATCCTTCACATGGAAATTGGACTACTTTTTTCATGTCAAGCAGACCACGTAATATTTTGATGAAAAAAATTGCAATTTATCATTTTCAATTTTGAAACTGTCAAATCTTTTGTGTAAATAGATCTTTCTCGTAAATTGATTTTTTAATTATTTATTTAATCAAAGTAGGATTCTAAGGTGTCCTGAACCTG
>NZ_LARO01000010.1:0-44177 GCF_000980505.1 Lactobacillus sp. N54.MGS-719 | reverse complement strand
TTCTTGTTAAGGAAGTTCAATCATTAGGTTTGGACATTCGTGTTCTTGATATGAACCACAAGGAAATTGAACTTCGTGATATGGATGGAGAATCAAGTGAACACTTGAATATCGATACATTGTCACGCATGGCAGAAGAACAAGAAAAGAAGAAGTTAGCCGAAGAAACTGAAAAATCAGAAGATAAAAAAGATGACGAAAAGACTGCAGACAAGCCAGCAGCTCCTGCAGACAAATCTGACGGTAAAGTTTCTAAATAGTAGGAGGTTAAACTTTTGATCGACGTAAATAAGTTTGAAAGTATGCAAATTGGTCTTGCATCACCTAACAAGATCAGAAGCTGGTCATATGGTGAAGTTAAGAAGCCAGAGACCATCAACTACCGTACTTTAAAGCCTGAAAAAGATGGCTTGTTTGATGAAAGAATTTTTGGACCAACAAAAGATTGGTCATGTGCTTGTGGTAAGTACAAGGGTGTTAGATACCGCGGCATAGTTTGTGATCGTTGTGGCGTTGAAGTTACTTCTTCAAAGGTAAGAAGAGAACGTATGGGTCACATCGAATTAGCAGCTCCTGTAACTCATATTTGGTACTTCAAAGGTATTCCATCAAGAATGGGTTTGGTATTGGATATTTCTCCAAGATTGCTTGAAGAAGTAATTTACTTTGCTGCATACATCGTAATTGACCCAGGTGATACTGATCTTGAACCTAAGCAATTATTAACTGAAGCTGAATATCGTGAACAAAAGGCAAAATACGGTAATCGCTTTGTAGCTAAAATGGGTGCTGAAGCTATCCGTGATTTGCTTAAGAAGGTTGACCTTGACAAAGAAGTTAAGGATTTGAAGAAAGAACTTCAAACTGCAACTGGTCAAAAGCGTACTCGTGCAATCAGACGTTTGGATATTTTGGATGCATTCAAGAACTCAGGCAACAAGCCTGAATGGATGGTTATGGATGCTGTTCCAGTTATCCCACCAGATCTTCGTCCAATGGTTCAACTTGAAGGTGGACGTTTCGCAACTTCAGATTTGAACGATTTGTACAGACGTGTTATTAACCGTAATAACCGTTTGAAGAGATTGCTTGATTTGAACGCTCCAAACATCATCGTTCAAAACGAAAAGCGTATGCTTCAAGAAGCTGTTGATGCTTTAATTGACAACGGTCGTCGTGGTCGTCCAGTTGTAGGACCAGGTAACCGTCCACTTAAGTCACTTTCACACATGCTTAAAGGTAAGCAAGGTCGTTTCCGTCAAAACTTGCTTGGTAAGCGTGTAGACTACTCAGGTCGTTCAGTTATCGATGTTTCACCAAAATTGAAGTTCTATCAATGTGGTGTTCCTCGTCCAATGGCTTTGGAATTGTTCAAACCATTTGTAATGCACGAATTGGTTAAGCGTGGTATTGCTTCTAACATTAAGAATGCTAAGCGTAAGATCGATCGTGAAGATGACGATATCTGGGATGTACTTGAAGATGTTATTAAGGAACGTCCAGTTCTTTTGAACCGTGCCCCTACTCTTCACCGTTTGAGTATCCAAGCCTTTGAACCAGTTTTGGTATCAGGTAAGTCAATCAGACTTCACCCATTAGCTTGTGAAGCTTACAACGCCGACTTCGATGGTGACCAGATGGCTATCCACGTTCCACTTTCAGATGAAGCTGTTGCTGAATCACGTTTGCTTATGCTTGCAGCTCACCACATCTTGGCTCCTAAGGATGGTAAGCCAATCGTTACTCCATCACAGGATATCGTTTTGGGTAACTACTGGTTAACTCAAGCTGAACGTGGTCGTGAAGGTGAAGGCATGATCTTCAGTTCACCAGCAGAAGCAACTGTAGCTTACGAAAATGGTGACATTCACTACCATACTATTATTGGTATGTCAGCAGATTCTATGCCTAAGAAGCCATGGCCTAAGGGACATGAACACGGTATCTTCATTACCACTTATGGTAAGATCGTCTTCAACCAATTGTTCCCAGATGACTACTTCTACATCAATGAACCAACTGAGAAGAATTTGAACAATCCATTGGATGCTAAGTACTTCTTAGACGAAGGTGAAGACATTAAGGACAGAATCGATAAAGTTGCCGATTATTTGATTGCTAGTCCATTCAAGAGTAGCTTCTTATCAGATTCTATTGCTACTATCTACAAGTACTACAAGGTTCAAAGAACTTCAGAATACTTGGATGACTTGAAGAAGTTAGGTTATACTAGTTCAACTACTTCAGGTATTACTATTGGTATGAACGACGTTCCTGAAATCCACGATAAGGATGAAAAGGTAGCTAAGGCACGTAAGCAAGTTGATATTGTTTCTAAGCAATTCAGACGTGGTTTAATTACTGAACAAGAACGTCACGATCGAGTAATTAGTATTTGGAATGCATGTAAGGATGAAATCCAAAACGAAATTGCTCAAATTCACTCACCTCGCAACCCAATTTCAATCATGGCCGACTCAGGTGCCCGTGGTAACATTTCTAACTTTACTCAGTTAGCCGGTATGCGTGGTTTGATGGCTACTCCAAACGGTGGTTTGTTCGAAATTCCAGTTACCTCAAACTTCAAGGAAGGTTTGTCTGTGCTTGAATTGTTCATGTCCACTCACGGTGCTCGTAAAGGTATGACTGATACTGCTTTGAAGACTGCTCAGTCAGGTTACTTGACTCGTCGTTTGGTTGATGTTGCTCAGGATGTTATTATCCGTGAAGACGATTGTGGTACTGATCGTGGTATTACAGTTAGCGCCATCATGGAAGGTGACGAATTAATCGAACCATTATTTGACCGTTTACTTGGTCGTTTTACTGCTGAAACTGTTAAGGATCCAAAGACCGGTGAAGCTATCGTTGGTAAAGATGTCATGATGGACGAAGCTATGGCTCACAAGATTTGTGATGCTGGTGTAACTCACGTTAAGATTCGTTCAATTCTTACCTGTGATACTCCTCACGGTGTATGTCGCAAGTGTTACGGTATGAACCTTGCTACTGGTGAAGAAGTTGAGGTCGGTGAAGCAGTTGGTACTGTTGCCGCACAATCAATTGGTGAACCAGGTACTCAGCTTACTTTGAGAACTTTCCACAACGGTGGTGTTGCCGGTGCTGAAGATATTACTCAAGGTTTGCCTCGTGTTCAAGAATTGTTCGAAGCACGTAACCCTAAGGGTCGTGCAACCGTTTCTGAAGTAGATGGTGTAGTTGATTCAATTCAAGAAAACCCAGCAGAACATACTCGTGAAATCACAGTTAAGGGCAAGATTGATACTAGAAGTTACAGTGTTCCTTACACTGCCTCTGTTGCCGTAGCTGAAGGCGATACTGTTCACCGTGGTGATAAGTTGACTCTTGGTTCTGTTGACCCTAAGGAATTGATCCAAGTAACTGATACTTTGACTACTGAAAAGTACATCTTAGCTGAAGTTCAAAAGGCCTACAGAATGCAGGGTGTAGATATTTCTGATAAGCACGTCGAAGTATTGACTCGTCAAATGCTTCAAAAGGTACGTGTACTTGACCCAGGTGAAACTGACATCTTACCAGGTGAAGTAATGGATATCGGTCAATTTAGAGACCGCAACAAGGAAGTAATCATTTCTGGTGGTATTCCAGCAACTGCACAAAGCGTAATCTTAGGTATTACTAAGGCCGCTTTGGAAACTAACAGTTTCTTGTCAGCTGCTTCGTTCCAGGAAACTACTCGTGTGCTTACTGATGCTTCAATCAGAGGCAAGAACGACCCACTTCTTGGACTTAAGGAAAACGTTATTATCGGTAAGATTATTCCAGCTGGTACTGGTATGCCTGTATACCGCAGCATGGAACCTGAAGCTGATGTAAAGAAGCCAGATTCAGTTTACTCAATTGCTGATATCGAAAAACAAATGAAAGAAAAGGACAAGGCTAAGTAAAAATAGCTTTATCTAACAAAAAGTGTTTCTATCTTATTGGTAGAAACGCTTTTTTTATATTAAAAATTGAGTGAAGATTAAGCCAATAAAGATATAGGGTAAAAAAGGAAAACTCTGCTTTTTATTGTTTTGCTCAATTATAAAAACGGTAATTGCTAGAAAAGAAGCCACAAGTAAAGCAAGGCTAGCTGCAGTTACAGAAAAGTAGCTTGCAATTATTAAATAAATGAGTAGATCGCCAGATCCCATTTTTTGCTTAAAAATATTCCAACTTAAAACAAATGTGATGCAGCCAAAAGAAATCCAATCTATTAGCTTGTAGTTAGCGAATTGATTATATAGGAGAGTAATTACAGCAGCGGGAACAAGAAAAAGCAAATCAAAACTTTGTTGGTTATAATCTGCGATTGTAGTTAATAGTAATGAAAAAAGTAAGATTGATGTTAAAATGCAATTTTTATTACTAAAATCAATTGTAGTGAAAGCAATGCCGCCAATTATTTCAAATAAAAATAATTCTGCAGGAATAGGGGATTGGCAATATCGACAACGACCTTTTAAGAATAAAAAAGAAAAAATTGGTATTTCATCTAAAAGCAAAAGCTCAAATTTGCAATTGCTGCAATGAGAACGAGAAAAGATAGTGTTTTGCTCGGGCCAGCGCTCATAAATAACTAGGGCATGGGATGCCAAGCAACTACCAATCATAAAATTGAAAAAATAATATATTGAATTCAAAAAAATCACCTCATTATTTATTACGCAAAAAAGGTGATTTTTCTTTTTTTATTTTGAAAAAGTTTGATTTCTGTTTAAAACCGAGTACAATAGTCTTTGTATGTTTTGAACAGTCTATTCGTGAGTCAAAAAAAGAAACTCCCGGATGTGTGAACAAAATAGTAATTTTTAGGAGGAAAAATTAATGCCAACCATTAACCAATTGGTAAGAAAAGGCCGTCATTCAAAGGTTACTAAATCAAAGTCACCTGCTTTGAATTACAGCTACAACAGTATGAAGAAGGAATCAGTATTCAACCCAGCTCCACAAATGCGTGGTGTTGCAACTCGTGTTGGTACTATGACTCCAAAGAAGCCTAACTCAGCTTTGCGTAAGTACGCTCGTGTTCGTCTTTCAAACTTGATCGAAGTTACTGCCTACATCCCAGGTGAAGGCCACAACTTGCAAGAACACTCAGTTGTATTAATCCGTGGTGGTCGTGTAAAGGACCTTCCTGGTGTACGTTACCACATCGTTCGTGGTGCCCTCGATACTGCTGGTGTTGATGGCAGAAAGCAAAGCCGTTCTAAGTACGGTGCTAAGAAAGATTAAAGGAGGAGTTAAATAATGCCTAGAAAAGGTCACGTAACTAAGAGAGACGTTTTAGCAGATCCAGTTTACAACTCAAAGCTTGTTACCAAGTTAATCAACCACTTAATGATTGATGGTAAGAGAGCTAAGGCATCTTCAATCCTTTACGATGCTTTCAACATTGTTCAAGACAAGACTGGTAAGGAACCACTTGATGTATTTGAAGAAGCTATGAACAACGTTATGCCAGTTTTGGAAGTTAGAGCTCGCCGTATCGGTGGTTCAAACTACCAAATCCCAGTTGAAGTACGTCCTGAAAGAAGAACTACTTTAGGTTTAAGATGGCTTGTTTCATACGCTCGTTTACGTAACGAACACACTATGGATGAACGTTTAGCTAACGAAATTATCGATGCTTCAAACAACACTGGCTCAGCAGTTAAGAAGCGTGAAGATGTTCACCGTATGGCTGAAGCTAACCGTGCATTTGCACATTACCGCTTCTAATTTGTTCGTTTTAATTTAAGGAGAGAATAATTTATGGCTAACAAGCGTGAATTTCCATTAGCAAAGACACGTAACATTGGTATTATGGCCCACATCGATGCGGGTAAGACTACTACTACTGAACGTATCCTTTACTACACTGGTAAGATCCACAAAATTGGTGAAACTCACGAAGGTGATTCACAAATGGACTGGATGGATGAAGAAAAAGAACGTGGTATCACCATTACTTCTGCAGCTACTACTGCACAATGGAAAGACCACAGAATTAACATCATCGACACCCCAGGACACGTTGACTTCACTATCGAAGTAGAACGTTCACTTCGTGTTCTTGATGGTGCCGTAACTGTTCTTGATGCCCAAGCTGGTGTTGAACCACAAACTGAAAACGTATGGCGTCAAGCTGAAACTTACGGTGTTCCTCGTATTGTTTTCGTTAACAAGATGGATAAGATCGGTGCTGACTTCGATAAGTCAGTTAAGTCATTGCACGAACGTTTAAACGCTAATGCACATGCTGTTCAAATGCCAATTGGTTCAGCTGACACTTTTGAAGGTGTTATCGACTTAATCAACATGGTTGCCGACATCTACGACGAAGACAAGCTTGGTTCTAAGTGGGATACTGTTCCAGTTCCTGACGAATACAAGGAAGAAGCTGAAGCACGTCGTAACGACTTAATTGAAGCCGTAGCCGATGTTGATGACGGCATCATGGAAAAATTCCTTGGCGGTGAAGAAATTTCTAACGATGAATTAAAGGCAGCTATCCGTAAAGCTACTTTGGACTTGAAGTTCTTCCCAGTTTACGCTGGTTCAGCATTCAAGAACAAGGGTGTTCAAATGATGCTTGACGGTGTTATTGACTACTTGCCATCACCACTTGACGTTAAGCCTTACGTTGCTCACGATCCTAAGACTGGTGATGAAGTTGAACTTATGGCTGACGATAAGAAGCCATTTGCAGCTCTTGCATTCAAGATCGCTACTGACCCATTCGTAGGTCGTTTGACTTTCATCCGTGTTTACACCGGTTCTCTTGAATCAGGTTCATACGTATTGAACGCTTCAAAGAACAGTCGTGAACGTGTAGGTCGTTTGCTTCAAATGCACGCCAACTCAAGAACTGAAATTCCAGAAGTATTCTCAGGTGATATCGCTGGTGCCATCGGTTTGAAGAACACCACTACTGGTGACTCATTAACTGACCCAGATCACCCACTTATTTTGGAAAGCTTGAAAGTTCCAGATCCAGTTATCCAAGTATCAGTTGAACCTAAGTCAAAGGCTGACCGTGATAAGATGGACGTTGCTTTGCAAAAGCTTACTGAAGAAGACCCAACTTTCCGTGCTGAAACTAACCCAGAAACTGGTCAAACTTTGATTTCAGGTATGGGTGAACTTCACCTTGACATCATGGTTGAACGTATGAGACGTGAATTTAACGTTGATGCTAAAATCGGTGAACCACAAGTTGCTTACCGTGAAACCTTCACTAAGGAAGCTAAGGCACAAGGTAAGTTTGTTCGTCAATCAGGTGGTAAAGGTCAATACGGTGACGTTTGGATTGACTTTACTCCTAACGAAGAAGGTAAGGGTTACGAATTCGAAGATGCCATCGTTGGTGGTGTTGTTCCTCGTGAATTCATTCCTTCAGTTGACCAAGGCTTACAAGAAGCTATGAAGAATGGTGTTCTTGCAGGTTACCCATTGATCGACGTTAAGGCTAAGCTTTACGATGGTAGTTACCACGAAGTCGACTCATCAGAAGCTGCCTTCAAGGTTGCTGCTTCACTTGCTTTGAAGAACGCTGCTTCAAAGGCCGGCGCGGTTATCTTGGAACCAATTATGAAGGTTCAAGTAACTACTCCAGAAGAATACTTAGGTGACGTTATGGGTTCAATCACTGCTCGTCGTGGTACCATGGAAGGTATGGAAGACAGAGCCGGTGCTAAGATCATTAACTCATTTGTTCCACTTTCAGAAATGTTTGGTTACGCAACTACTTTGCGTTCATCAACTCAAGGTCGTGGTACATTTACTATGGTATTTGATCACTACTCACCAACTCCTAAGTCAATTCAAGCTGAAATCATCAAGAAGCGTGGCGGCGAAGCTGAATAATTTCAGTTAAAAAAGCCGAAATGCTTTTAGCTTAATTGAAAACAATTACATACAAAAAAGAGTTATTGAAGATTTTTCAATAGCTCTTTTTTTGAAAAAAATTTTTAGAAAAATGCCCTTAACCCTTGATATTTAAGGGGAGACAAAGTACAATAGTCTTTGTGCTTGAGGGGCAATTGTGCTCTAAAGCTAGAATATTGTTGTAAAGCTTTGACGCAAAAGGTTGCGGCACACCAGGCTGCATTGCCACAGTGGCGTGCGGGGAATTTTTGCCGAGCTAGTCATCTTTTAAAGAAGACGTTAAGGAGGTAATTTAATGGCAAGTCAAACAATTCGTATTAGACTTAAGTCTTACGAACATGGTATTCTCGATGAATCAGCTGCTAAGATCGTAGCTACTGCAAAGAGAACTGGTGCTGAAATTTCAGGTCCAGTTCCTCTTCCAACAGAAAGAACTTTATTCACTGTTCTTCGTTCACCACACATGAACAAGGACTCACGTGAACAATTTGAAATGCGCACTCACAAGCGTTTGATCGACATTTTGAATCCAACACCTAAGACTGTTGATTCATTAATGAAGCTTGATCTTCCAAGCGGCGTAGACATCGAAATTAAACTGTAATTAAAATAATAGAAAGAGGTGTAAACATGACCAAAGGAATCTTAGGAAGAAAAGTTGGTATGACTCAAATCTTTACTAAAGATGGTGTTCTTGTTCCTGTAACTGTTGTAGAAGCAACTCCTAACGTTGTTATGCAAGTTAAGACTGTTGAATCAGACGGTTACGAAGCAGTTCAATTAGGTTACCAAGACAAGCGTGAAGTTTTGAGCAACAAACCAGAAAAAGGTCATGCTGATAAAGCAAAGACTTCGCCTAAGCGCTTCATTCGGGAAATCCGCGGTGTTGAGCTTAAGGACTATGAAGTCGGCTCAGAAGTTACTGTGGATACATTCAAGGAAGGTGACGTTGTAAACGTTACTGGTACTTCAAGAGGTCATGGATACCAAGGTAACATTAAGCGTTGGGGCCAATCAAAAGGACCAGAAACCCACGGTTCAAGATACCACAGAATTCCTGGTTCAATGGGTTCCATCATTAACCGTGTACCAAAGGGCAAGCGTTTGCCAGGTCACATGGGTGTAAAGAAAGTTACCATTGAAAACTTAGTAATTGAAAAAGTTGTTGCAGATAAGAACGTATTAATGATTAAGGGTAATGTTCCTGGTGCTAAGAACTCATTAATCGTTGTTAAGACTGCTTCTAAAGCTGTTAAGGCTGATAAATAGGAAGGAGGACTAGAATGGCTAATTTAAAAGTTATGGATCAAAACGGTAAAGACTCTGGTGAAGTTACTTTGAACGATAAAGTTTTTGGTATTGAACCTAACGATAACGTCGTTTTTGAAGCAATTATTAGACAAAGAGCCGGCAAGCGTCAAGGTACCTCAAAGGTTAAGAATAGATCTGCTGTTCGCGGCGGTGGTAAGAAGCCTTGGAGACAAAAGGGTACTGGTCGTGCTCGTCAAGGTTCTATCAGAGCTCCACAATGGCGTGGCGGTGGTACAGTATTTGGCCCAACTCCACGTTCATACGCATACACTATGCCAAGAAAGCAACGTCGTTTGGCTATTAAGTCAGTTCTTTCCCAAAAGTTGATTGACAATGATTTAATCGTTTTAGACAAGTTGACTATGTCAGCTCCTAAGACTAAGGAATTAGTATCAATGTTAAACAGCTTAAACGCTGACGGTAAGGTTTTAATTGTTACTGATGATAACAATGTACAACTTTCCGCAAGAAACTTGGCTAAGGTTAAGGCTGTTCCAGTTAACGGTTTGAATGTTGAAGATGCTGTTAACTACGGCAAGTTAATCTTGTCTCAAGATGCTGTTAAGAAGATCGAGGAGGTTTTGGCTTAATGGATGCACGCGATATCATTTTAAGACCTGTCATTACTGAAAAGTCCACGAACTTAATGGATGATAAGAAGTACACTTTCGACGTGCTTTTAACTGCAACCAAGACACAAGTTCGCAGTGCTGTTGAAGAAATCTTCGATGTTAAAGTAAAGAGCGTTAACATTATGAACGTTCGCGGCAAGGACAAGCGAGTAGGTCGTTACACTGGTAAGACTGCTCGTCGTAGAAAGGCTATTGTTGCTTTAACTGACGATTCAAACAGCATTAAGATTTTCCAAGACGAAGATAAAGAAGACAACAAGTAATAGGAGGTCAGTCAATTGGCTATTAAGATTTACAAGCCAACCACGAATGGTCGTCGTCATATGACTTCTTCCGACTTTGCTGAGATTACCAAGACAAAGCCTGAAAAGACTTTACTTGAATCACAATCACACACTGCAGGTCGTAACTCATATGGTCATATCACTGTAAGACACCGTGGTGGTGGTCACAAACAAAAATACCGTATCATCGACTTTAAGCGTAACAAAGACAATGCAAAGGCAGTTGTAAAGGCAATCGAATACGATCCAAACAGAACTGCTAACATCGCTTTGCTTCACTACACTGATGGTATCAAGGCTTACATTTTGGCACCTAAGGGCTTAAAGGTTGGCGACATCGTTGAATCAGGCGACGAAGTTGATATTAAGCCAGGTAACGCATTAGCATTGAAGAACATTCCTACTGGTACTGCAATTCACAACATTGAATTGAAGCCAGGCAAGGGTGGTCAACTTGTAAGAAGTGCTGGTGCTTCAGCTCAAGTTTTAGGTGTTGATGGAGACTACACTTTGATTAGATTACAAAGTGGCGAAGTTCGTAAGATTTTATCATCATGCCGTGCTACTATCGGTGTGGTTGGTAACGAACAACACTTCCTAATCCAATTAGGTAAAGCTGGTCGTAAGCGTTGGTTAGGCAAGCGTCCTCAATCACGTGGTTCTGTAATGAACCCTAACGATCACCCACATGGTGGTGGTGAAGGTAAGGCTCCTGTTGGTCGTCCACAACCTATGACTCCATGGGGTAAGAAGGCTCGTGGTATCAAGACTAGAGATATCAAGAAGGCTAGCGAGAAGTTAATCATTCGTCACCGTAAGGGTAGCAAATAATAGAAGGAGGGTTAATTAATGAGCCGTAGTATTAAAAAAGGTCCTTTTGCTGATGCATCTTTATTAAAGAAGGTTGATGCACAAGCAGATGCAGATAAGAAACAAGTTATTAAGACTTGGTCACGTCGTTCAACTATTTTCCCTTCCTTTGTAGGTTTGACTATAGCTGTTTACGATGGTAGAAAACATGTTCCAGTATATGTTACTGAAGACATGGTTGGTCATAAGTTAGGTGAATTTGTTCCAACAAGAACTTTCCACGGACACAGATCCACTGATGATAAAGCCACAACACAAGCTTAGAGGAAGGAGAAACATCTAAATGGCAGAACAAATTAGTTCAGCTAAGGCTGAAGCAAGAACTGTTCGCATCGCTCCAAGAAAAGCTCGTTTAGTCGTTGACTTAATTCGTGGCAAGAGCGTTGCTGAAGCATTAGCAATCTTAGAATTTACGCCTAGAGCTGCTTCCCCAATCGTTGAAAAAGTTTTACGTTCAGCTATTGCTAACGCAGAACACAACTACGATCTTGAAAGTGCTAACCTTTACGTATCAGAAGCTTACGTAAACGAAGGTGCAACCTTGAAGAGATTCCGTCCACGTGCTAAGGGTATGGCTTCTCCAATTAACAAGAGAACCAGTCACGTAGTTGTAGTAGTTTCAGAAAAGAACGATTAAGGGAGGTATATTAATGGGTCAAAAGATTAACCCAAACGGTTTTCGTCTCGGTGTTATCCGCGATTGGGAATCAAAATGGTATGCTGACAAGGGATACAAAGAAACTTTAAACGAAGACCTTCGAATCAGAAAATTTATCTCAGAAAAATTGAAGGATGCTTCAGTATCTACTGTTGAAATTGAACGTGCAGCTAACAGAATCAACATCTCAATTCATACTGCTAAGCCAGGTATGGTAATTGGTAAAGGTGGTTCTGAAGTTGAAGCTTTAAGAAAACAATTAAATGCTTTAACTGGTAAGCAAGTTCACATTAATATTGTTGAAATTAAGAAACCAGATCTTGATGCTGAATTAGTAGCTGATGGTATCGCTCGTCAACTTGAAGCTCGTATTGCTTTCAGACGTGCTATGCGTCAAGCTACTCAAAGAGCTATGCGTGCTGGTGCCAAGGGTATTAAGGTTCAAACTTCAGGTCGTTTGAACGGTGCCGACATGGCAAGAAGAGAATGGCACACAGAAGGTCGTGTTCCATTACAAACTTTGAGAGCTGATATTGATTACGCTTGGGTAAATGCATTCACTACTTACGGTGAAATTGGTGTCCAAGTTTGGATCAACCGTGGTGAAGTCTTACCAACTCGTAAGAATAAGCCAGCTTCAAAGCCAGCGAAGGGAGGAAATAGATAATGCCTTTAGTACCAAAACGAGTAAAACACCGTCGTGAATTCCGTGGTAAGATGCGTGGTGCTGCTAAAGGTGGTAAGTATATTGCCTTTGGTGAATATGGTCTTGAAGCCCTCGAATCACATTGGATTACTAACCGTCAAATCGAAGCTGCCCGTGTTGCTATGACACGTTACATGAAGCGTGGCGGTAAAGTTTGGATTAGAATTTTCCCTCAAAAGTCATACACTGCTAAAGGTGTTGGTGTACGTATGGGTTCTGGTAAAGGTGCACCAGCAGGTTGGGTAGCTGTAGTTAAGAGAGAAAAGATTATGTTTGAAATTGGTGGTGTTGATGAAGCAACTGCTCGTGAAGCTTTACGTCTTGCTTCAACTAAGTTACCAATTAAGACTAAGTTTGTAACTAGAAGTTCGGAAGTAGGTGGCGAATCTAATGAAGGCTAAAGATATCAGAGCATTAACCACTGATGAAATGTTAGAAAAAGAAAAGCAATATAAAGAAGAGCTCTTTAATTTGCGTTTCCAACAAGCAACGGGTCAATTAGAAAATACCGCTCGCTTGAGCAAAGTCCGCAAGAATATCGCCAGAATTAAGACTATTCTGAGCGAAAAAGCGTTAGAAAACAATTAATGGAAGGGAGCTATTAACTTGAGCGAAACAAACGAAAGAAATTATCGTCACGTATACCAAGGTCGTGTAGTTTCTGATAAGATGGACAAGACTATCGTAGTCGTTGTTGACACTTACAAGAACCACCCTGTTTACAACAAGCGTATCAAATATTCAAAGAAGTACTACGCACAAGACGAAAATAACGAAGCTAAAGTTGGCGATACTGTACGTATCATGGAAACCCGTCCATTATCTCGTAAGAAGCGCTTCCGTTTAGTAAAGATTGTTAAGAAATCTGTTTAATTTGCGGATTTAGTGAGGGGAGGATTACACAGTGATTCAAAACGAATCCCGTTTAAAGGTTGCTGATAACTCTGGTGCCAGAGAACTTTTAGTTATTAGAGTCTTAGGTGGTTCAAAGCGTAAGACTGGTAACATCGGTGACATCGTAGTATGTACTGTTAAGCAAGCAACACCAGGTGGCGTTGTCAAAAAAGGCGACGTTGTAAAAGCAGTTATTGTTAGAACCAAATCAGGTGCACGTCGTGAAGATGGTTCATACATCAAATTCGACGAAAATGCTGGCGTAATTATTAACGCAGATAAGAGCCCACGTGGTACTCGTATCTTTGGGCCAGTTGCACGTGAGTTACGTGAGCACGACTTTATGAAGATCGTCTCTCTTGCTCCTGAAGTCTTATAATTGATAGTGAGGTGCACTGATGTTCGTTAAAACTGGTGACAAGGTAAAAGTTATTGCCGGAAAAGATAAAGGTAAAGAAGGTACTGTTCTTTCTGTTAACGTTAAGAAGAACCGCGTAGTTGTTAAGGGCGTTAACAAGATTAAGAAGCACCAAAAGCCTTCACAAGTTAACGCTAATGGTGGTGTAGTTGAATCAGAAGGTTCAATTCACGCATCAAACGTTAAAGTAATTAGTAAAAAAGAAGATAAGTAGAAGGGAGGACACAAATGGCAAGTTATTTAGCTGAAGAATACAAAGAAAAAGTAGCTCCTGCATTGGAAGAAAAGTTCAACTACACTTCATCAATGCAAATTCCTAAGATTGACAAGATCGTTTTAAACATGGGTGTTGGTGACGCTGTTTCAAACGCCAAGAACTTGGACGAAGCAGTTGAAGAATTAACTTTGATTTCAGGCCAAAAGCCATTAATCACTAAGGCTAAGAAGTCAATCGCTAACTTCCGTTTACGTGAAGGTATGTCTATCGGTGCTAAGGCTACTCTTAGAGGCGATAGAATGTACGACTTCTTATACAAGTTGATCAATGTTTCTCTTCCACGTGTTCGTGACTTCCGTGGTGTATCAACTCGTTCATTTGATGGTCGTGGTAACTACACTTTGGGTATCAAGGAACAATTGATTTTCCCAGAAATCGATTTTGATAAAGTTAACCGCACTAGAGGTTTAGACATTGTTATCGTAACTACTGCCAACACTGACGAAGAAGCTCGTGAACTTTTGACTCAATTTGGTATGCCGTTTGCAAGATAGTGGAGGACATTAATGGCTAAAACATCACAAAAAATCAGAAATCGTCGTCCTGCTAAGTTCTCTTCACGTGAATATACACGTTGCGAGAGATGTGGTCGTCCACACTCCGTATACCGTAAATTCGGTTTATGCCGTATTTGCTTAAAGGAATTAGCACACAAGGGTCAAATCCCTGGTCTTAAAAAGGCTAGTTGGTAGGATACGGTTAGGAGGATAGCTTAAATGGTCATGACAGATCCAATCGCAGATTACTTGACTAGAATCAGAAATGCCAACATGGCAAAGCACGATTCAGTTGAAATTCCTGCATCAAACATTAAAAAGTCTATTTCAGAAATTTTGAAGCGCGAAGGTTTCATCCGTGATTACGAAGTTGCAGATGACAACAAGCAAGGCGTTATCAAGGTATTCTTGAAATACGGTCCAAATGGAGAACGTGTCATTTCAGGTTTGAAGCGTATTTCTAAGCCAGGTCTTAGAAACTACGTAAGCGCTGAAGACTTACCTAAAGTTCTTAATGGTTTGGGCATTGCCATCGTTTCTACTTCTGCTGGTGTTATTACCGACAAGGAAGCAAGACAAAAGAACGTTGGCGGCGAAGTAATTGCCTACATTTGGTAATACTGACAGAAAGGAGAACAATCAATGAGCCGAATCGGTTTAAAGACTATTGAAGTCCCTGACAGTGTTACTGTTACCAAAGAAGGCGACAACATTACTGTTAAGGGTCCTAAAGGTGAATTAACTAGATACTTCGATCCAAAGATCACTTTTGAACAAAAAGATGGTAAGATCAACTTCTCACGTTCAAGTGAAAGCGATAAAGCACTTCACGGTACTGAAAGAGCTAACTTAGCTTCAATGATCGAAGGTGTAGTTGATGGTTACAAGAAGACTTTGAAGTTAATCGGTGTTGGTTACCGTGCACAAGCACAAGGCAACAAGATTACTTTGAATGTTGGTTACTCACACCCAGTTGTATTGACTGCACCAGAAGGTGTATCTGTAAAGGCAACTTCAGCAACTGATGTAGAAGTTGAAGGTGTATCAAAGCAAGATGTTGGTCAATTTGCAGCTGAAATCCGCGCCGTACGTCCACCAGAACCTTACAAGGGTAAAGGTATTCGTTACGTTGACGAATACGTACGTCGTAAGGAAGGTAAGACAGGTAAGTAATAAGTAGTTTATTTTGAGGTGAAATTGTGATTTCTAAACCAGATAAAAACAAGTTACGCTTAAAGCGTCGTAAACGTATTCGTAGTAAGATTTCTGGTACTGCTGAGCGCCCACGCTTAAGCATTTTTCGTTCAAATAAAAACATCTACGCTCAATTAATTGATGACGTAGCGGGTGTTACGCTTGCAAGCGCCTCAACTTTGGATGAAAACGTATCAGAAGATGCAACTAAGGTAGAACAAGCTGCTGCTGTAGGTAAGGCAATTGCTGAAGCTGCTAAGGCAAAGAACATTTCTGCCGTTGTATTTGATAGAAGTGGTTACTTATACCACGGCCGTGTTCAAGCATTAGCTGATGCTGCTCGTGAAAACGGATTAGAATTCTAGGAAAGGAGATTAACACATGGCAAACCGCAATGATTCTCGTAACAATCGTAGAAACAAAGACGATATCGAAGATCAATTAGTCGCTGTCAACCGTATTACTAAGGTTGTTAAAGGTGGCCGTCGCATGAGATTTGCTGCTCTTGTTGTTGTTGGCGACAAGAAAGGCCGTGTAGGTTTTGGTACTGGTAAAGCTCAAGAAGTCCCAGAAGCAATCCGTAAGGCTGTAGAAGACGGTAAGAAGAAAATGATCAATGTACCTAAAGTTGGTACTACTATTCCTCATGAAGTTATTGGTCACTACGGTTCAGGTAACATTTTATTGAAGCCTGCCGAAGCTGGTTCTGGTGTTGCTGCTGGTGGTGCTGTACGTATCGTTATGGATATGGCTGGTATCTCAGACGTAACTTCAAAATCACTTGGTTCTAATACTCCAATCAACGTTGTTCGTGCAACTATCGATGGTTTGAAGAAGCTTAGAACTAGTGAAGAAGTAGAAAAACTTCGTCAACCTGAAAGAGCTTAGATTAGGGAGATCATAGATGACTGATTTAAAGATTACTTTAATTAGAAGTGCTGCTCACCGTCTACCTGAACAAAGAAAGATTGTTAAAGCTCTTGGCTTGGGTAGAGTAGATAGTACTGTTGTTCTTCCAGACAACGCTGCTACTCGTGGTGCATTATTGAAAATTGCTCACTTAATCTCTGTTGAAGAGATTAATAAATAGGATATCAAGGAGGTGCCCAATTTAATGAAGCTTCATGAATTACATTCTGCTGAAGGCTCACGTCGTGATAGAAAACGTGTCGGTCGTGGTACTTCAAGTGGTTACGGTAAGACTTCTGGCCGTGGTCAAAAGGGTCAATTGGCTCGTCAAGGCGGTCACACACGTTTAGGTTTTGAAGGTGGTCAAATGCCATTGTTCAGAACTATGCCAAAGCGTGGTTTTAAGAACATCAACCGTAAAGAATACGCAATCGTAAATTTAGATGACTTAAATAAGTTCAAAGATGGCAGTGAAGTAACTGTTGAAACTCTTAAGGAAAACGGCTTGGTAAAGAAAGAATTATCAGGCGTTAAGTTACTTGGTAACGGAGAATTAAAAGTTAAGTTAACTGTAAAGGTTAATAAAGTTTCCGCAGCTGCTAAGAAAGCAGTTGAAGCCGCTGGCGGAACTGTTGAGGTGATCTAATGTTTTCGACCTTGAAGAACGCCTTTAAGGATAAAGAAATTAGAAATAAAATTTATTTCACTCTCTTTATTCTATTAATCTACCGGATCGGTGCTAATATCACTGTTCCAGGTGTTAATGCAAAGGCGATCACACAGGTTGCTCAAACTGGATTAGTTCCAATGCTAGATACTGTATCTGGTGGTGGGCTAGATAACTATTCAATATTTTCTTTGGGTGTTTCCCCGTACATCACGGCACAAATTGTAATCCAGCTGTTACAGATGGATATTGTACCGACATTGGTAGAATGGGGAAAACAAGGTGAAGTAGGTCGTCGTAAAACTAATCAAGTAACAAGATATTTAGCATTAGTTGTTGCTTTTGTTCAAAGTATTGGTATTACGTTAGGTTTCAATGCCTTGACTCAAATGGGATTGGTTAAAAACCAAACCCCTCAAACTTATGTAGAAATTGCTATTATCATGACCGCTGGTACCATGTTATTGACATGGTTGGGTGATGAAATCACCGATAAAGGTCTTGGTAATGGTGTATCAGTAATTATTTTTGCTGGTATCATTGCAAGATTACCAAGTGGTTTATGGCAAATCTACAAAGAATCAATTATTAACAATAGTTCCAGTGATCGTTGGAAAGGCATTTTGTTCTTCATCGCGGTTATAGTTGCAATCCTTGTAGTTACTCAATTAGTTACATGGGTTGAACAAGCTGATCGTCGCATTCCTATTCAATACACAAGAAGAGCGACGATTAGTGGTTCTGAAAGTTTTCTACCATTAAAAGTTAATGTATCTGGAGTTATTCCAGTTATTTTCGCCAGTTCATTTATCATTACACCGGCAACAATTTTAATGGCCTTTCAAAGAACCCAAGGCGATCAACAATGGTTTAAAGTAATGAACCAGATCTTTAGTTTACAAACTACTCCTGGGGTTATCATCTACACCTTATTGATTATCTTATTTACATTCTTCTACGCTTTCGTACAGGTTAACCCTGAGAAGCTGGCAGAAAACTTACAAAAGCAAGGTGCTTACATTCCTAGTGTTTGGCCAGGAAAAGATACCCAGAATTATATTTCAAAGATGTTGATTAAATTATCAACTGTAGGTTCAGTATTTTTAGGTTTAGTTGCTCTATTGCCTCAATTGGCCACAAACTTCTGGAATCTCCCAAGTTCCATTGGTTTAGGAGGAACAAGTCTTTTAATTGTAATTGGGGTTGTTCTTGAGTTATCTCGTCAAATTAACGGTTTGTTAATGAAGAGAGAATATGTTGGATTCATCAGATAGGAACGGAAAAAATGATTAACTTAATTCTTTTAGGCTTACCAGGTGCTGGTAAGGGTACAGCATCAGAGAGAATCGTTGACAAATATCACTTAACTCATATCTCAACTGGAGATATGTTTAGGGAAGCAATGGCTAACAAGACCAAGGTTGGTCTTGAAGCTAAAAGCTACATCGACAAAGGTAATTTGGTACCAGATGAAGTTACTGCTAGATTAGTTGAAGAACGTTTAGGTCAACCTGATATTAAAGAAGGTTTCATCTTAGACGGTTTTCCAAGAACTACTGTACAAGCAGAACTTCTTGAAGGCATTACTAAACGTTTGAACAAGCCTTTAACAAATGTCATCGCGCTTGAAGTTGACGAAGATACTTTGATCAAGCGTTTATCAGCAAGATACATGTGTAAGAATTGTGGCGCTACTTACAACAAGATTTCTAAGCAACCTAAAGTTGAAGGTACTTGTGATCGTTGTGGTGGACACGAATTCTACCAACGTGAAGACGATAAGCCAGAAGTAGTTAAGAATCGTCTTGAAGTTAACGAAAAGATGAATGCTCCTTTGAAAGACTTTTATCAAAAGAAAGGTTTGCTTACTGTAATTAATGGTGAACAAACTCCAGAAAAAGTCTTTGAAGACATTGATGCGGTATTGAGTAATAATCAATAAAAGAAAAATTTGTATAATTTTTTATCCGTGTTATAATTTCAAAGTATGACTGTATTAATTGCGGAGGAACAACTTTGGCAAAAGATGATGTCATTGAAGTAGAAGGTAAGGTAGTTGATACCTTACCTAATGCTATGTTTAAAGTTGAATTGGAAAATGGAGCTACTATTTTAGCACACGTTTCCGGTAAAATTAGAATGCACTACATTCGTATTTTGCCAGGAGACCGTGTGACTGTTGAATTGTCTCCATATGATTTAACTAAAGGTAGAATTACGTATCGATTTATAAAATAATATAACGGAGGGAAACATGAAGGTTAGACCATCTGTTAAACCAATGTGTGAACATTGTAAAGTTATTAAAAGACATGGCCGTGTTATGGTAATTTGCCCAGCAAATCCAAAGCACAAGCAACGTCAAGGTTAATAGAAAAAAGAGGAGGTGTAGTTTATGGCTCGTATTGCTGGTGTTGACTTACCAAGAGATAAGCGAATTGTTGTTGCCTTAACTTACATTTACGGTATTGGTGACACAACTGCTAAGAAGATTTGTGCTGATGCTGGTGTATCTGAAGACGTTCGTTCAAAGGATTTAACTCCAGAAGATCAAGAAAAGCTTCGTGCTGAAGTTGACAAGTACCGTGTTGAAGGTGACTTGCGTCGTGAAGTAAGCATGAACATTAAGCGCTTAGTTGATATTGGTTCTTATCGTGGTATTCGTCACCGCCGTGGACTTCCAGTTCGTGGCCAAAATACCAAGAACAATGCTCGTACTCGTAAGGGTACTAAGAGAAACCGTTAATTTTATTTATAAGGAGGTTTATTGATGCCTGCAAAGAAAACAGCACGTAAGCGTCGTGTGAAGAAGCATGTTGAAAGCGGTGTTGCACACATTCACTCAACGTTTAATAATACTTTAGTCATGATTACTGACGTTCAAGGTAATGCAGTTGCTTGGTCTTCAGCTGGTGCATTGGGCTTTAAGGGTAGTCGTAAGTCTACTCCATTTGCAGCTCAAATGGCAGCTGAAGCAGCAGCTAAGAGTGCAATGGACCAAGGTATGAAACATGTAGAAGTTTCAGTTAAAGGTCCTGGTGCTGGTCGTGAATCTGCTATTAGATCACTTCAAGCAACTGGTCTTGAAATTACTGCAATTCGTGACGTTACGCCAGTTCCCCACAATGGTTCCAGACCACCAAAACGTCGTCGTGTTTAATTTTGTCCTTGATGATATAGGACGTTACGTTTTGAAAGGGGCCCAGTAATGATTGAATTTGAAAAACCAAATATTACCGTTGTTGAACAAGAAGATTCTTACGGTAAGTTTGTTGTTGAACCACTTGAGCGAGGCTTTGGTACTACTTTAGGTAATTCTTTAAGAAGAGTTTTACTTACTTCTATTCCGGGTACTGGACTTGTTTATGTGCAAATTGATGGCGTTTTACACGAGTTCTCAACAGTTCCTGGCGTCAGAGAAGATGTAACCAAAATTATTCTGAACTTGAAGAAACTTGAATTAAAGTCTCTTTCAGATGAACAAAAGGTTATTGAATTAGACGTTGAAGGTCCTGCCACAGTAACTGCTGATGATCTTAAAGTTGATGCAGACGTTCAAGTCTTGAATCCAGATCAATATATTTGTACCATTGCTGAAGGTGGGCATTTACATATGGAACTCGCCGTAAAGAATGGTAGAGGATATGTAACTGCAAGTGACAATAAGAGTGATGACATGCCAATCGGAGTAATTCCTGTTGATTCATTATTCTCACCAATTAAAAAGGTTAACTACCAAGTTGAATCAACTCGTGTTGGTAAGAGAGACGATTTCGACAAGCTCACTTTTGAGATTTGGACTGACGGTTCAATCAAGCCTAATGACGCCCTTAGTTTTGCTGCTAAGATCTTAGTTGAACACTTCAAGGTATTTGAATCAGCTGATGCAAATACTCAATTCAGCGAAGTAATGGTGGAAAAGGAAGACGATAAGAAGGAAAAGAAGCTTGAAATGACAATTGAAGAGCTTGACCTTTCTGTTCGTTCATACAACTGCCTGAAACGTGCCGGCATTAACACTCTTCAAGAGTTAACTGATAAGACAGAATCAGATATGATGCGTGTACGTAACTTAGGACGTAAATCATTGGAAGAAGTTAAGAATAAATTAGCCGACTTAGGTCTTTCACTTCGTCAAGAAGACTAAAAGTAGGCAATAAAGGAGGCAAACCCATGGCATACCGTAAATTAGGTCGCGATAGTGCTCACAGAAAAGCAATGCTAAGAGAAATGACTACTCAATTAATCATGAACGAACGCATTGTTACTACTGAAACTCGTGCTAAAGAAGTTCGCAAGACTGCCGAAAAGATGATCACTTTAGGTAAGCGCGGCGATTTAGCTTCAAGAAGAAAGGCTGCAGCATTTGTACGTGACGAAGTTGCAGATATCCACGAAGAAAAGGATACTGTAGTTGTTAAGTCAGCATTGCAAAAGCTTTTCAGCGATGTAGCACCTCGTTACAAAGACCGTAATGGTGGTTACACTAGAATTTTGAAGTTAGCAGTTCCTCGTAAAGGTGACGCTGCTCCAATGGTTATTCTTGAATTAGTCTAGAATAGTCAAAAACTTAATACGTATTAAGAATTATCCATGAAAGCGAGAATAAGCGTAAAGATGATGGCGCAAGCTTAGTCTAGCTTAGATGATGAAAATCATCCCTCTTCATGGGTGATTTTTTTTACCCTTTTTTCTGTTACAATTACTATTAAGTGAGTTGGAAGGGAGAGTGAAATATGACAATTAGCAATGCTATTGATTTTAAAGATGTGACATTTACATATCCAGAATCTAAAGCACCTGTCCTTAAGAAAATTAATTTTAAAGTAAAAAAAGGTTCATGGACAGCTTTAATAGGCCATAATGGGAGTGGTAAATCCACAATTTCCAAGTTGATTAATGGTTTACTTTTACCTGATAAGGATTCTGGCAGTGTAATTACTGTTTCCGGAATGAATCTAAATTCAGAAAATGTTTGGGATATTAGAGAAAAAGTTGGTATAGTTTTTCAAAATCCAGATAATCAATTTGTTGGAGCTACAGTTGGTGACGATGTAGCATTTGGATTAGAAAATCGTGGTGTTCCTAGGGACCAGATGGTACAGACCGTTAAAAAGGTATTATCTGATGTGGGAATGCTGGATTATATTGATGCTGAACCTGCCAATTTATCTGGTGGTCAAAAGCAAAGAGTAGCTATTGCAGGTATTCTTGCTGTTGAACCAGAGATTATTATCTTGGATGAATCGACGTCAATGCTAGACCCAAGCGGTAGAGATCAAATATTAAAGATAATTAAACGCTTAATGTCAGAAAAAAATTTAACCATTCTCTCTATTACGCATGATATCGATGAAGCTGATATGGCAGATAATGTCATTGTGCTAAATGACGGAAAAATATTGGCACAAGCATCGCCAACAGAAATTTTCAGTCAAACAGAGATGCCGCGGCAAATAGGATTAGATATTCCTTTTGTAGATAAATTGATATATAAATTAAATCAATTAGGCATTACAATACCAAAAGATGTACAAACGAAAGATGAGTTGAAACAGTACTTATGTCAATTAAATTCGAAAAAGTAGATTATATTTATTCTCCAGGAACAACAATGGAAAAAAGGGGGCTAGATAACGTTTCTTTCGAATTAGCTGACAATAAATTTATTGCTTTGATTGGACATACTGGTAGTGGTAAATCTACGCTTATGCAGCATTTTAATGCGTTGCTGAAGCCAAGCAAAGGTTCAATAGATATTGCCGGATATCATATCACTCCTCAAACAAGTAATAAAAATTTAAAAGAATTGCGTAAACGAGTTAGTCTAGTTTTTCAATTTCCTGAAGCACAATTATTTGAGAATACTGTGTTAGAAGATATTGAATTTGGACCTAAGAATTTTGGTGCGACAGAAAAAGAAGCAAAAACCAAAGCCTTTGAATGGCTGAGCAAAGTAGGACTGCCTGAAGAGATAGCAACTAAATCTCCGTTTGAGCTTTCAGGCGGGCAAATGAGACGAGTAGCTATTGCTGGGGTAATGGTAAATGAACCTCAAGTACTGTGCTTGGATGAGCCTGCTGCCGGTCTTGATCCACGGTCTCGTAAAGAAATGATGAAGTTGTTTTTGAACTATCAAAAGGCTGGCCATACTGTAATTTTAGTTACGCATAATATGGATGATGTTGCTGAATTTGCAGATGATGTATTAGTGATGGAACATGGACAGCTAATTAAACACGATAAACCGGAGAATATTTTCAAAGATAAAAATTGGCTGGAAAAGCATTATCTAATGGAACCAACCCCTAGTCGTTTTGCTTCAGAATTAGCAAATTATAATTTTGCACAGAATCCGTTAACGCTTGATCAACTTGTAGATGGAATCAAGGAGAATTTGAAGGGAGAGTTTGATGAGTAAAATAATTGTTGGGCGATATATCCCGGGAAATTCTCTTGTCTATAAAATGGATCCACGTGGTAAATTATTGATTACAATACTATTTATTTTCGTGATTTTTTTGGCAAATAATCCCATAACTTACGCTATTATCACAGTATTTTGTTTAGCAGCGATTTTCGCAACAAGGTTAAAAGTAAGAGTGTTCTGGGATGGGGTTAAACCGTTAATTGGGTTAATCTTTTTCACGTCTTTATTGCAATTATTCTTTATGACCGGTGGGAAAACATACTGGCAATGGTGGATTTTTACTATCTCTAGTTACGGGTTAGTTAATGCGGCCTATATTTTTATTAGATTCACTTTGATCATTTTGATCTCAACGGTCATGACGGTTACTACGATGCCACTTGAAATCGCCGATGCGATGGAGTGGTTACTAAAACCATTAAAAATATTTAAAGTGCCAGTGGATAAAATTGCGCTAGTAATTTCAATTGCTCTTCGTTTTGTCCCAACATTGTTTGATGAAACTTTGAAGATAATGAATGCTCAAAGATCACGTGGGGCTGATTTCAATGATGGTGGTCTAGTAAAAAGAGCAAAAGCAATTACGCCAATATTGGTGCCATTGTTTATTCACTCTCTAGAAACCGCAATTGATTTATCGACTGCTATGGAATCACGTGGCTATCGTGGCAGTAGTGGTCGAACCAAATATAGAGTTTTGAATTGGTCAAAATATGATTTGATTTCATTATTCTATTTCATCGCATTAGTATTGTTACTATTAATTTTTAGGAATCACTAATTATGTTAACTAGATATAAAATGACAATGTCGTATGATGGTCATTTGTTTCATGGCTTTCAACTTCAGCCAGATCAGCGAACGGTCCAAGGAACAATCGAAGATGCTCTTAAGAAGATGACTAAGGGTAAGCGAGTTATTGTTCAAGGATCTGGTAGAACAGATGCTGGAGTACATGCTGTGGGGCAAGTGATTCACTTCGACTATCCTGGAAAGACGATTCCAGCCAACAGAATGATTTTAGCTTTAAATTCAATGATGCCAACTGATATTGTTTTTACAGATTGTCAAATAGTGGACGAAAATTTCCACGCCAGATATTCAATTAAGGGAAAATGGTATCGATATCGCGTTAGTTTAGACCACTTTGTGAACCCATTTAAACGATTTTATACAGGTCATTTTCAATACCACCTTGATATTAAAAAGATGCAAGAGGCAGCTAAAGATTTACTTGGGACACATGACTTTACTAGTTTTGCAGCCAGTG
This sequence comes from Lactobacillus sp. N54.MGS-719, assembly GCF_000980505.1. Classification (NCBI taxonomy): domain Bacteria; kingdom Bacillati; phylum Bacillota; class Bacilli; order Lactobacillales; family Lactobacillaceae; genus Lactobacillus; species Lactobacillus sp. N54.MGS-719. The sequence continues at coordinate 19,267 of NZ_LARO01000010.1, read as the reverse complement.
GTGGTCAAATAGAAGATAAGGTTCGAACTATTTATTATGTCAATATCAGGAAAAACGAAGAAGAAAATGAAATAATATTCGATTTCATTGGCTCAGGCTTTCTGTATAATATGGTCCGAATTATGGTTGCTGCATTGCTAGAGATAGGCAATGATCGTCGACCAGTTCATGATTTAAAACGAGTGATTTTAGCCAAAGATAGACAAGAAGTTCGTCAGACGGCACAAGCAAGCGGCTTATATTTGTATCATGTATTTTATGACGAAATTCCACAAAAATATCGTCAAGACCAAGGATTAATGATATGATTAGAATAAATGTAAGTGCTTTTTCAGGAGGTAAGTAAAATGAAAAAGAGACTTGTTTACTTATTTTCGGTTGTATTCTTTGTGTTCTTAGGACTTCTTCAATTAGGTTTAAAACCACAAAAGGTAGAAGCTGCCTACGGAATTTTGCATCCCTATAGCACGCCTGTAGCAACGCGCGGTAATTGGTATTATCTTGATCGTGATAGCAAGGGAACCCAAAAGATTTATACTGTTAAAATTACGGCCCATGCTGTTGATAAAGATAAACTATATGTTCCTTCACAAAAGTATTTTGAGAAACATGTCTATAATGCTTCTGAGAAGAAACGTAATCAATTTATTGAGAAAACTAAGAATATTTATGCTGGCTACAATTATAAAAAAGGCTTCAATGTCAATAATTGGGTTAGTTTAGCAGGAGACGGAGTCTACTATATTCCTGTTACGCGTAAAGTTAAGGGCAAGAAGGTAAAAGCATTACGTATTGCTACTGGCGCTGGTCCTTATACTGCTGCTTATGCATATAAGACGAAAAAGCTTGCTAGACTGGCAAAATAAAGAATTATCATATTTTGGTATTTTTACTGAAATATGATTTTTTATTTCTCTAAAAATGCAAGAATAAATTCTTTAAGACTGGCATTTATAATTGACTTTTTTCAAAAAAGGACGTACTCTAATATAGTATGTTTGTCCACGATAGGCCCCGGAAACTTATTGTTTTCAAACTGCAAATAAACGGAGGAATTTAAATTGCGTACTACACCATTAGCAAAATCTAGTGAAATCGAACGTAAGTGGTACATTATTGATGCAACTGACGTATCTCTTGGTCGTCTTTCTGCAGCTGTAGCCACTATTTTGAGAGGTAAGAACAAGCCTCAATACACACCTAATGTTGATACCGGTGATAATGTTATTATTATCAACGCATCAAAGATTAAGTTGACTGGTAAAAAGGCTTCTGACAAGATTTACTACCACCACTCAGAATGGCGCGGTGGCTTAAAAGCTACTTCATACGGCGAGTTGCTTGCTAATAACCCAGTAAAGATGGTTGAAATCTCAGTTAAGGGCATGCTTCCAAAGAATACTCTTGGTCACCAAGAATTCATGAAGATGCACGTTTATGCTGGTGAAGATCACAAGCATGAAGCACAAAAGCCTGAAAAGTTAGATATTAACAAGTTAATCTAGGAGGTTAAATAATGGCACAACAAGCTGCATACATAGGTACTGGTCGCCGCAAGGATTCAGTTGCGCGTGTTCGTTTAGTACCAGGTAACGGTAAGATCACTGTTAACGGTAAAGATGTTGATCAATACATTCCATTTCCTAACTTGGTTAAAGATTTGAAGCAACCTTTAACATTAACTGAAACTGACGGTCAATACGACGTCCACGTTAATGTTAACGGTGGTGGTTTCTCAGGCCAAGCTGGAGCTATCCGTCTCGGTGTTGCACGTGCTCTTCTTGAAGTTGACCCAGACTTCCGTGGTCCACTTAAGAAGGCAGGTTTCTTAACCCGTGACCCAAGAATGAAGGAAAGAAAGAAGCCAGGTTTGAAGAAAGCCCGTAAAGCTTCTCAATTCTCAAAGCGTTAATCTGTGGATTTTACGTTTATATATCAAAAAAGCATCCCTTATTGGAATGCTTTTTTTGTGCCCAAAATTATTTCTAAGTTTTATTAAAGAGAAAAATCACCAAGTTAGAAAGATGTAAAATTAAACTAACAGTTCTGATTATTCAAAGTAGGTGCAAAATGATTCTGTCACTAAAAAAAGTTAGTTACCGCGTAAAAGATAAGAATATTATCTCGGATTTTTCACTAGATATTGATAAAGGGACATTTTTAACGATTATTGGTCCTTCCGGTGGAGGAAAAAGTACTTTATTAAAACTTTTAGCTAATTTGATTTCGCCAACTTCTGGAGAAATTGATTTTAAAGATGAAAATATTAATACGTATTCACCAACAATTTATCGGCGTCAGGTATCATATTGTTTTCAACAGCCAAGTCTCTTTGGAGAAACTGTTAAAGAAAATTTAGAGTTTCCATTTAAAATCAGAAAACAGCAACCTGACCAAGATAAAATGGAACAAGCATTAAAGTCTGTTGATTTAAAACCAGATTTTTTGAATAAAAATATTACTGAATTATCAGGTGGTGAGAAGCAAAGAGTAGCCTTAATTCGTAATCTATTATTTAAGCCGGAAGTGCTTTTATTAGATGAAATTACCACTGGTTTGGACAATAATAGCAAAGAAATCGTGCATCATTTAATCCAAAATGTACATCAGGATAATACGACGATTATTCAAGTTACCCACGATAACGATGAAATTCATCAGGCCGGTCAAATCATTAGAGTGGCAGAAGGGAAATTAGTAAAATGAAAGATTTAGCTGTTAGCAATTTATCGTTGTTTCTGTCGTTTGCGTTAGTTATGGTCTCTGTGGGAATTTCTATGAAAGAGCATCTGGGCTTAACCAAAGATGTCTTTTATAGTGTTGCTCGTGCGATTATTCAATTAACAATCGTGGGATATATCCTGAAATATATCTTTAAGATTAACAATACTTGGCTCACGATTGTGATTACCCTGTTGATAATTTTTAATGCTTCATGGAATGCCAATAAACGAGATCCTAATCCAGATAGAAAGTTATGGCAATCGTTTGTGGCATTGTTGGTTGGAACTTATATTACACTAGGCGTCTTAATGCTTTCGAAGACGATCAAATTAGTGCCAATGCAAATTATTCCAATTACGGGGATGATTGCCGGAAATGAAATGGTCGCGATTGGATTGTGCTATAAGACTTTGAATGAAAGCTTCCATGATCAACGACAACAAGTTTTAGAGAAATTGGCTTTAGGGGCCGACATTAAGGATTCCAGCATGCCAATTTTACGCAGAAGCATCAAGACTGCGATGCAGCCAACAATTGATTCAGCTAAAACCGTTGGTTTGGTTAACTTACCAGGAATGATGTCAGGATTGATTTTTGCCGGAGTCGATCCTGTGTATGCGATCAAATATCAGATTATGGTTACGTTCATGTTGCTATCCGCTACGGGACTTGGAGCAGTGATTGCCGGTTATTTAGCTTATAGAAACTACTTCAATGCTCGGATGCAATTGCTTGAGAAATAAAAAAAGACCAAATTCATGTGAACTTGGTCTTTTTGATTAGAATTATAAACTGTCTTGAATATTATCAGCTAAGTAGTCGTAAAGCATGCCTTTCTTCAAGTCCTTGGTATCAACGCCAAGAGCTTCAGCGATTGCGTAAGCGAATGACCAAGCAGTAGCAGGACCACGGCTAGTTACGATCTTGTGTTTATCGTCAGTAACAGTGATTTTTTCTGAAAAATGAGCATTTGGTTGATCTTTCAAGCATTCTTGTTCAATACCTGGGTAGCAGGTAAAGTCAACGTCATCTAACACGCCATAACGTGCGAGGGCACGAGGAGCAGCACACATTGCGGCATCCCATTTGCCTTCTTCGTGACGCTTAACCATTAAATCACGCAACGTCTCATTATCACGTAAGTTTGCGGAACCAGTCATTCCACCTGGGAATGCGACTAAATCGTAATCAAGTAAACTATCGTCAACAACTTTGTCACAAGTAATTTCAATGTGGTGGTCGCCATCAACTTTTTTGCTAGTTAAACCAACCATGTCACATTGCACGTTCAAACGACGAAGTACATCAACTACGCTTAAACCTTCGACTTCTTCACAGCCATCTGCAAAGATTACAGCAACTTTTGTCATTATATAACCTTCCTTTCTTCATTACATTAATTATACTAGTTAATTAATGTCTAAATAAAATGAGAGGTCTCTTAATTTACTTAAATGCAAAGTAGGGTGTGGTGAAATAGGAATTTTGTCCTTCTTTGGTGCAAGCCACAATGACTTCAAATTGGCATTTTCTGCACCCTGAATTTCTTCATCTATATTGGTGCCAATTACTAAAACTGTGTCGGGATCAATTTCGGGATGATCTTTGAGAATTTTGAAGAAAATATTTTTGCTAGGTAATTTTTCGTCAAAATCGTCTGCAAAATAAGTATAATCAAACGAACTGAGTAATTCGGATGGTGCCAGGCGCGGTTCAATTTCTGCTTTAGTTTCTTTAGCAAGTAAAATTAAGCGAAAAGAACTAAGTTGATCTAGAAAATCGGGCGTCCCTTTAACTAATCTAGTTTGTTCTTTCATCAAGCTATCAAAAACAGGGCGTGTTTCCTTAATATCCTTATCCAAAAAAGTGGTTAAAGATAAATCGATTTGCTCGTCATCAGATAAAGTTTTAAATTGTTTTTGCAGACTAGTGTACCTTAAGCGTTCGGCTGGTCCCCAATCGAGGCCAAAATGCTTTAAGGCTTGGCGCAAAGCAGTCTTTTCGGCTAGTTTTTGATTTAAAAGACTACCCTCAGGGATGAAAATTAATGTTTCAAATGTTGACATATAGTACCTTCTTTTTGCGTTAATCTCTATAAGAATTATAATGAACTCGATAATTTTTAGAAAGGATTTAAGAATGACAATCTGGACAGCTATTTTCTTATTATTGGCTCAACCATTTCTTCAACCAAGGAATTAAAGGGACATTGGAAGGAAACATGGTTTTTCACGATTTTTACCGTTCTTCATCGCATTTTCTGGAATTATGATTCTTGTTTCGGGAAAGCATAATACATTAAATACGGAAAAGCAGCCTACTTGGTTAAGAATTGTTTACTTAGGCACGCTTTTAATCATGGGTGCTTACACTGGTTATTTCGGTGCCGCCGGTGGTGTTATCGTATTGGTAATTTTAACCTACATTACCAATGAGAAGTTTATCGTAATTAATGCAATTAAAAATGTGATTAGTGGCTTTGCTAACTTAGTTGCTTTAATAATCTTTATGTTTACTTCTCACATTTATTGGCTTCAAGCAATTCCGCTAGCAATCGGAATGTTCATTGGTGGTTATATTGGGCCAGCTATTTTAAGACGTGTTCCTGAAAAGCTGGTTAGAATTTTTATTGCAACTTTGGCATTCGTTCAATCAGCCTACTTCTTTTATACAGCATATCTACGCTAAGTTTGATACAATATTTATTAATACAAAGGGAGGGGTTAATAGATGGCAACAGAAGTTTATTTAGTTCGCCACGGTGAGACTATGTTTAACCAGCTGAACAAAGTTCAAGGCTGGTGTGATTCTCCACTAACTGTGAAGGGAATTAACGATTTAAAGAGAACTGCAGATGCATTAAGCCAAGTTCACTTTGACAACATGTACTCATCAGATTTGAAAAGAGCAATTGACACCGTTCACTTAATGAAAGACGCTAATTTGGTCTCGGATATTGGTAAAATTAAAAAGTTGCCGGAATTTCGTGAAGTTTTCTTTGGAACTTTCGAAGGTGATGATATTAACCAAACCTGGGATCAAGTGGCGATGGCAGCCGGAATCGGTCATGAAGACGATGTCACTAAGATTATCAATCAAGTGGGCCTGCATGATTTCCGTGAGGCTATTAAGAAGGCCGATCCACGTCACTTAGCAGAGAATACGGAAGAGCTCGATAAGAGAATGGTCCGTGGGATCCAAGTATTAGGTGATCTTACCAAAAATGAAAAGAGAGTTCTGCTAGTTACACACGGCGATTTTATTAAGACCTTGTCGATTAAGTATTGGAATAGAAGTGATGGTAAGCATGACATCATTTTTCCAAATAACGGCAGCGTTACTAGAGGAATTTTGCATGACGATGGTCAATTTGAAATTGTTGACTACAATGTTGATGCAGAAAAATTATAAGAAAGTCCTACTGCATAAGTAGGGCCTTTTTTGGTACACTGATAGCGAGAGGAAAATTTAAATGAATAAAGATCATACAACTAAGCGCTATGTATTTGTTACGCTGTTAAATGTTGTTATTACTATTGCCGAATTCTTAGGTGGTATTTTTTCAGGATCGCTAGCTTTGCTTTCAGATGCTGTCCACAATTTAAGTGATGTAGGTGCGATTATTTTATCTTTTGTTGCTCACCTGATTAGTAGACGTAGTCGTAATCAACACAAGACTTTCGGTTATGAGCGGGCGGAGACGTTAGCCGCCTTTACGAATGGCGTTATTCTGATCGTAATCAGTGTAGTTTTATTCGTAGAAGCAATTCAACGCTTCTGGGAGCCAGAACATATTCATGGCGGAATTATGCTGGTTGTCTCAATCATTGGTCTTGTGACTAACTTGATCTCAATGTTTGCTATGCACAGAGATTCTAAGGGTAATTTGAATGTGCGCTCAACCTTTATTCATATGCTTAGCGATGCATTATCAAGTGTAGCGGTCGTAATTGGTGCGATTTTTATTTACTTCTGGAATGTGACTTGGCTTGACCCAGTTTTGACTATTTTGGTTTCACTCTTTGTTTTGCATGAAGCATATGAAATCACAATGAAGGCAGCCAATGTGTTAATGGAATCAAATCCTAATATCGATTTGACTAAAGTTAACGAGATTATGTTGTCATTCCCTGAAGTAAAGAATGTTCACCATGTCCATGTTTGGCGCTATAGTGATAATTTTATTATGATGGACGCTCACATTAACGTCGATCGTAATCTGCAAGCTGGCGAACTGGAACAGCTTTATCAAAAGATTGGTAAAAAGCTAAAAGAAGAATTGTGCATCAATCACATTACTTTACAAGCAGAATGTGAACGTGGCCGTAATGATAAGATGATCGTTTCAGGCCGCGGTAATAACGAAAATTAGGTGGATAAATGTTTTCAGTTAATATTTTTACAGCGATAATCGTTTTAGTTATGGGCATATACGATATGTCATATGCCTTTAATCGACGCAAGCAGCCTAATAATAAAGGCGGCATTAGGGCTTTTATGATTTTGGGCGTGATTTTCACCATCGGTGGAATCGTAATGATTATTAGATGTTTGATTAATAAAGGATAATAGAATGGCTAAATTAGTATTAGTTCGACATGGCGAAAGTGTTGCCAATGCCGCAAATGTTTATACTGGATGGAACGATGTTCCATTGACTCACAAGGGTGAGGAGCAGGCTAAGCAGGCAGGCGAATTAATTAATACTATCTCAGACTTTGCTCCAACGCATATCCATACTTCAGTCTTGTCGCGTGCTATTACGACAGCCAATATTGTCGCCGATACATGTAATTTGTTATGGCTCCCGATCACTAAGACGTGGCGACTAAATGAACGTCACTATGGGGCTCTACGTGGCCTTAACAAGGATATCTCGCGTAAAGTATTCGGTGTAGAACAAGTTTTACTCTGGCGTAGAGGTTTTGATTCCGTTCCACCTGCTCAAGGTTCGCCAATGATTGATCGTCGCTATAAATTATGCGATCAACATTTGATGCCACGAGCAGAAAGTTTACATCAAACCCAAAAACGTTTGATGCCATATTACTATGATCATATTGCTTCGAGATTGTTAAATGGTGAAGACCAATTAATCGTAGCTCATGGTTCAAGTCTTCGTGCTTTGATCAAAAAGCTTGAAAACATTAATGATCATGACATTGTTAACCTTGAAGTACCTAATGCAGAACCAATTGTTTATACGATGGATGATCAGTTAAATATTGTTGATAAAAAGATTTTACGTTAAAAATGCAGAGAACCTGCATTTTTTTAATGCTCTAAAGAGGGATTTACCTACAATTATGGTAGAATTTAATATGATTTCTAGTATATTAGTTTGGAGTATTTTGCATGCGTAAATTATTTTTATTGCGAGGTGCACCTGGCTCCGGTAAGTCTTCTTTTATTGCCCGTCATCACTTAACGCCTTATGCGATCAGTCGTGATCAAATTCGGTTATTATTGGCGGATTTAACAGTTTATTATCAAGAGGATGCGGATGTATTACACCAAGTGATTCCGCGGCACGTAACCGTGCGTACTGAGCAAATGGTGGATCACCTTGTAGAACACAAGATGGAACATGGGGAAACTGTAATTGTTGATGGAACGCATATTGTTCCTAGCGCAATTGAGCATTTCAAGCCATGGGTAGACAAGTATCACTATGAATGTTTCGTAGTTGATTTAATGCAGCACAACACGTTGGAAAACTTACTTAAGCGTAATCAAACCAGAATGCATTACGATTGGGTAAAGCCAGAAGTTGTTAAGCAAATGTATCGTTCATATGAAGCACATCCAGAAGTTCCAAGTTGGGCACATAAGATTATCCCAACACAAATGGATCATGCACTATCACAAAAGGAAAGCAATCTTGATCGTTATTCACACGTAATTGCCGTTCCAGATAAGGTAAGTGAAGAAGATTTTCCACATGTGCATATCTCGAACTTCTACTTCTCATTTAATGAAAAGTTTACTGAGAAGTATGGAACTTACCGCAATGTGGTTTCAATTGCTAAGACTGAGGATGAAGCGGTAAAGCAATTTAAGTTGCCATATTTTGTCTTTAAGTTTCACCACAAGCATTTCTTGATCTCGGCATATCCAATTAGAAATGAAATGCTTGACCCAATTAGAAAAGTGAAGGGTGTATGGACATATTCAACTGGATTGTATAATGTTGCTGATTTTATTAAGGAATTTCCAGAAAATCCTAAGCAACATGTGCATCAATTCAATTTAAGCAAACTTGATGCAACTCGTTTGCTTCATATTTGGTAAAAGAACACGAAAAAAAGAGTTACGCTTTAAAAACGTAGCTCTTTTCTTTATATAAAATTATTGAATTAATATTTAAATGCTAAAGCCCCCATTGGGTCCCATGGCAACAATTGAATAGGGTTCTTCTTGCCTTCATCGTAGGCTTTCTTGAGGTCATCTGGCAAGAACTTCTTGTTGATAACGGCTTGGTAAACGAATGAATCGAACCACTTGTCGCTCATGACGAAGTAACCCTTAAAGCCTGGCTTTTCACCCCATGAGTTTTCGATCTTCCACTTAGTTGGCTTGCCATCAACAATGTCAACACCAGTAATAACCATGGCGTGATCCATCATGCTTTCACCAGAATCAAGCTTTTCAGCCTTAGACATTGAGAAGTCAGTGTCGAATAATTCGTCACGACGGTAAAGATCAGTGTCAAGAAGACCTGCTCTTCTTTCTGAATCCTTAACAACGTTTGAACCGAACCAAACAACTTCACCGCTCTTTAATTGCTCGATGATTAAGTCCTTCATTTCATCAACTTTAAGGTTCAAGTGACGAACTTGACGGCCGCCTTCAACGTTACCTAAGTATTCAACTGAGAATACCTTGTGGAAAGGCTTATCGCTAGTTGGAGCGTTAATAGTTGAAATGTGGTTTTCAAGGTCCATGCCAACGTACTTGTCGAAGAATTCCTTTGGAGTAATATCCTTGTCAATGCGGTAATTCTTGTCGTCATCTCTGTATTCAAAGTTGAACTTTGTAGGTGGAACACCAAGTGAGATTGAAAGTACGCGGAAGACATCGTTTAACATTTCTTCCTTGCGAGCTTGAACTTCATCTTCTGACTTGCCATCGTTAACTAACTTGCGCAATTCAAGACCATCTTTACGAAGCAAGGTGTTCAAAGTATCGTTTAATGCGCTAGAGTTGTTTGAGTTAGCAGTTTCTGGGTAAACGCTCTTTGGTACGATACCGTATTTTTCGATGATACCGCAAAGCATGTCCCACTGACCACCATCTTGTTGTGGAGTAGCAAACAAGAATGAAACTTTACGATCGCCAAGTGGCTTGTCTGCAGTTGCAATTACATTTTCAAAGAACCAGTTTGACTTTTCAAATTTGTCCCAGAAGTTAGTGTAGTTTTGAGATAATTCGAAGTCCTTTAACTTAAACTTCTTTTGAAGTGGGTGACGCATGGTGTTCAAAGCTGAGAACATCCAGCAACGACCTGATTGCTTTTGGTCAGCTGGCTTACCAGTGTCGATTTCAATTGAGAAGGTTGGGTCAAGGTCGATTTTAGTTTGTAAGTCTTGACTTGCCTTAAAAATGCCGTTTTCTTGAGCTGCACGGCTAGCTACTTTGTATGCAGGATGATTGGTTAAATCGTTCTTAAATTTTTCGATTGTATCATTAGAAATTTCTTTTGCCATTAATTTTTCCTCCCTTTTTATGGAAATCTAATTATATTTTAGCCTATAAAAAGAAAGGCGTCTATTTTGTAAATGGACGGTGATACCAAATATCATTTAATTCGGGATGCTTTTCAAAGTATTTAATGGCAATTGGATCGAGTGGCCAAACTTTTTTGCCTGATTCTTGCACATATGCAAGCACTTGCTTCATCAACAAACTTATTTCGTGTGGATCATGTTCATCAGGATTAAGAAAAATGTGATTCATCACCCAAACAGTAGCATCCTTACGCTTAATTAAATCTAAGTCAGTTCTTGATGTTATTTGCCCATCATTACTGTTAGAGAGCGTAAAATATTTTTTAGTTTCAGTATTTTCAGACATTTTTTACCTTTTCTAAGAAAAAATCGTTCTTTTTTGCGTAATAAATAATAGAGAGTTAATTATTTTTTGTTTACTCAAAACATTGTAAAATAGATAACTGTCAAAATAAAAGTAGTAAATGGAGTTAACAATGAAGACACGTGGATTTGAAGTAGTAAAAAAGTATCAAGATAAAGGAATTAATTTGCCTAGAAGACAAACCTTGGCTAGTGCCGGCTACGATCTTGAAGCGGCTGAAGACATCACTATTCCTAGCATCTGGCGTCTTAACTTTGTCAGAATTTTTAGATTGATTAGAAATGGTCACCAACTTTATGAACGTGATTATGAAATGGCAGAACAATTATTAAAGCCAATTTTGGTTCCTACAGGCCTTAAAGCTTATATGCCTGAAGATGAAGTACTGATTTTGGCCAACCGCTCATCCAATACTTTTAAGCGTAATCTTTCATTGCCTAATGGCGTAGGCGTAATCGACGCGGATTATTACAATAATCCTAATAATGAAGGCGAGATTTTTGTGCAAATGCTTAATTATGGCGTGCGTCCTTTACATATTCACAAGGGTGACCGCATTGCACAAGGAATTTTTATCAAATATCTTAAAACTGACGACGATGATCCAATCAGTAGACAAAGAATTAGTGGTTTTGGTTCTACTAATGAAAAGAAGGATGATTAATGGCAAGAGTAAAAACACAATATAAATGTCGCTCCTGTGGCTATATTTCTGCGAGTTACTTGGGTAGATGCCCTAATTGTGGTGCTTGGAATCAGTTTGAAAAAGAGACTGAAGAAGTACAAAAGCGTTCTACTAAGGCTACAGCTAGTCGTTTAATTCAAAAGACCGGTGTCAATGAACCGGTTAAGTTAGACAAAATTAAGGCAGAAAAAGAAGAAAGAATTCCTACCAAATCTGAAGAATTAAATCGTGTTTTAGGTGGCGGTATCGTGCCAGGATCGCTTGTCTTAATTGGCGGGGATCCCGGAATTGGTAAATCTACATTGATGCTGCAGATCATGAGCGATTTATCTGAAAAATATAAAGTACTATATGTTTCAGGGGAAGAATCAGCTAATCAGATCAAGTTAAGAGCCGATCGACTTGGCGTAGGGCAAAGCAACATGCTGTTATATCCCGAAACTGACATGCATGATATTCGTGAACAGATTAATGATGTTAAACCTGACTTTGTGGTGATCGATTCCATTCAAACGATGAATGAACCTAGTTTGGACTCGATGACCGGTTCAGCTTCACAGGTTAGGGAAGTAACCAGTGAGCTCATGAAGATCGCTAAAATGAATGCGATCACGATTTTTGTTATCGGTCACGTGACTAAAGAAGGGGCCATTGCTGGTCCTAAGATTATGGAACACATGGTGGATACGGTACTTTATTTTGAGGGGGATGAACACCACTCTTACCGTATTCTGCACTCTGTTAAAAACCGTTTTGGTGCTGCTAACGAAATTGGCATGTTTGAGATGGTCAATGAAGGGCTAAAAGAAGTTACTAATCCATCATCTATTTTTCTTGATCAAAGATTGCCTAACTCGACTGGTTCAGCTGTCGTTGTTTCGCTTGAAGGAACCCGTCCACTTTTAGCTGAAATCCAAGCTTTGGTAACCCCAACGGCATTTGGCTATGCGAAGCGAACAACTTCAGGCCTTGATTACAATCGAGCAGCTCTTTTACTTGCCGTTCTTGAAAAGCGTGGCAATTTAATGTTGCAAAATCAAGATGTTTATTTAACTGCAACTGGCGGGATTAAACTGAATGAACCGGCAATTGATTTAGCTATTGTTATGGCTGTGTCATCTAGTTACACAGATAAAGAAATTTCACCAACGGACTGCTTTGTAGGTGAAGTTGGTTTAACCGGTGAAGTTCGCCGCGTAGACAAGATCGATGCTAGGGTAAAAGAAGCCGCTAAAGTTGGCTTTAAACGAATCTTTGTACCGCGGCACAACATGTATGCTGGTCTTCAGGATTATGGCATCGAAGTAATTCCAGTTTCCAGTATTCCACAAGCATTAAAATTAGTTTTTGATTAGCACTAATTGAATTCTTCCTATATAACGAGTAAACTAAGATTGTTTGAATCTACTATTTTTGAAAGAGGCATGAATTTTGGCTAAAGAAAAAATCCGTGTAAGATATGCACCAAGTCCAACTGGTCACTTGCACATTGGTAACGCACGTACTGCACTTTTTAACTATTTATTCGCCCGTCACAACAAGGGTACTATGGTATTGAGAATTGAAGATACCGACCAAAAACGTAACGTTAAGGGCGGTTCTAAGTCTCAAATGGAAAACCTTCACTGGCTAGGCATTGACTGGGATGAAGGTCCTGACAAGGGTGGAGACTACGGTCCATACCGTCAATCAGAAAGAAAAGAAATTTACCAAAAGTATATTGATCAATTGATCGACGAAGGCAAGGCATACTACTCATACAAGACTGAGGAAGAACTTGAAGCTCAACGTGAAGAACAACGTGCTATGGGTGTTGCTCCTCACTACACTTACGAATACGAAGGTATGACTGCTGACGAAATTAAGCAAGCTCAAGACGAAGCTAAGGAAAAGGGTCTTAAGCCAGTTGTACGTATTCACATTCCAGAAATGGAAACCTACTCATGGGATGATATCGTTAAGGGTCACCTTGAATTCGAATCAGACACTATCGGTGGTGACTTCGTTATTCAAAAGCGTGACGGTATGCCAACTTACAACTTTGCCGTTGTAATTGACGACCACTTGATGAAGATTACCCACGTACTTCGTGGTGATGACCACGTTTCAAACACTCCTAAGCAATTAGTAGTTTATGAAGCACTTGGCTGGAAGCCACCTAAGTTTGGTCACATGACTTTGATCATTAACTCAGAAACTGGTAAGAAGCTTTCTAAACGTGACGAATCAGTTCTTCAATTTATTGAACAATATCGTGACCTTGGTTATTTACCAGAAGCTATGTTCAACTTCATTACACTTCTTGGTTGGTCACCAAAGGGTGAAAACGAAATTTTCACTAAGCGTGAATTCATCAAGCAATTTGATCCAGCTCGTTTGTCTAAATCACCTGCTGCCTTTGACCAAAAGAAGCTTGAATGGATTAACAACCAATACATCAAGAAGGCTGACCGTGATACCTTGCTTGACCTTGCTTTGAACAACTTGCAAGAAGCAGGCTTAATTGATGAACACCCAACCCCAGAAAAGATGGAATGGGTACGTCAATTGGTTAACATTTACTCAGTACAAATGTCATACACTAAGCAAATCGTTGACATGGCTAAGATCTTCTTTAAAGATGCTAAGGATCTTTCAGACGAAGAAATTGAAGAAATTAAGAACGATGATGGTCGCGGCGTAATTGAAGAATTCAAGAAGCAATTAGACCTCATTCCAAGATTTACTTCAGTTCAAATCATGAATGCTATCCAAGCTACTCGTAAGGCAACTGGCGTTAAGGGTAGAAAGCTCTTTATGCCAATCAGAATTGCTACTACTCGTTCAATGGTTGGCCCTGGTATCGGTGAAGCCATGGAACTTTTGGGTAAGGAACGTGTTGTAGAACACATTGACTTAACCTTGAAGCAAATGAGTGCTAACAATCTTTAATTAAAAGAGAATAAAGCAAAGAAGAAGCTGCAGAAGACTGCAACTTCTTTTTGTTTCTGCTAAAATAAAAATTAGCTATTTTCACAGAAGGGATGAGTGTTAGCTTTGAAAGTCTACAATACACTGACGCGCAAAAAAGAAGAATTTAAACCACTGGTTTCAGGACAAATTAGCATGTATGTCTGTGGACCAACCGTGTATAACTATATTCATATCGGCAATGCTCGTAGTTCAATCGCTTTTGATACGATCAGACGATATTTTGAATATAAAGGCTATAAGGTAAAATACGTTTCTAATTTTACTGATGTTGATGACAAGATGATCAATGAAGCTCGCGCTGAAGGGACGACTGTGCCTAAACTTGCAGAAAAGTTTATCAATGCTTTTTTGGAAGACACAACTGCCTTAAATATTGAACCTGCTACACTGCATCCTCGTGCAACTCATGAAATTAAAGATATTATCAATTTCGTTAAAACTTTAATTGATAAAGGCTATGCTTATGAAGTAGATGGCGATGTTTACTACCGTGCACGCAAGTTTAAGCACTACGGCGAACTTAGTGATCAAAATATCGAACAACTTGAAGAAGGTGCTTCAGAGCATATCAACGATGAAGAACAAAATCGTAAGGAAGATCCAATTGATTTTGCTCTTTGGAAAGCTCAAAAAGAGCCTGATGAAATTGCTTGGGATTCACCTTGGGGCAAGGGCCGTCCAGGCTGGCACATTGAATGTTCAGTGATGAGTACCAAATATTTGGGCGACACAATTGATATTCACGGTGGTGGTCAAGACCTTGAATTTCCACACCATGAAAATGAAATTGCTCAAAGTGAAGCAAAGACTGGCAAGAAGTTTGTTAATTACTGGCTTCACAACGGTTTTGTTACCGTGGGCAAGGATCAAGAAAAGATGTCTAAGTCACTACATAACTTTGTCACTGTGCATGACATTTTAAAGGAAGTTGATCCACAAGTATTGCGTTTCTTCATGGCTAGCGTGCAATACCGTCGTCAAATTAACTACTCCGAAGAAAATTTAAAGCAAGCTGCTACTATTTTAGATAGATTCAAGAATACTTTAACCAATATCAATTACCGTCTTGAAGATGATACTGCTAGTGAAGCAGTACCAGATTTGGCTAAGGCAATTGAAGAAACTGAGCAAAAGTTCGTTACTGCAATGGACGATGACTTTAATGTGCAAAATGCCTTAACTGCTATTTATGATTTGCTTCCAGCAGTAAATGCCAATGCCAACAGTGAAAAGGCTGATAAAGAGACTTTGACACTTTTTGAAAAGAAATTAGCAGCTTGGTTGTTAGTCTTCGGCGTTGATACAGAAAAGTTGTGTGCTCAAAATGCCGGTTCAAATGATGATGAGATTGAAGAATTGGTGAAAAAGCGTGATGAAGCTCGTGCTAACAAGGATTGGGCAACTAGTGATAAATTGCGCGATCAATTAAAGGAAATGGGCATTACAATTCAAGATACCCCACAAGGGACAAGGTGGACTCGTGACTAAAATAAAAAAATTAACTGAAGAAGATATAAATCCGGATACTTTGAATGGTCAAACTTTGGCTTATTTGGGGGATGCGGTCTATGAAGTGATCATTCGTCGCCACTTAGTTTGCGGCGGAATAGTAAAACCACAAGTTTTGCAACGTGAAGCAACGCATTATGTTTCTGCTAAAGCACAAGCTGCACTAGTAACTAAAATGCAGGATGAAGAAATGCTCACAGACGATGAATTAACTGCATTTCGCCGCGGTCGCAATGCCAAGAGTCATACTAAAGCTAAGCATACTAGCCTTAAGACTTATCAATTGTCAACTGGTTTTGAGGCGATGATCGGTTACTTGAATTTGTTAAATCAAGATGATCGTGTGCAAGAATTAAGTAAATGGTGCATTGATACAGTAGAAAAGGACGGACTAAAAGATTATGACTTCGAATAAAGATTTTGTTTTTGGTCGCCATGCCGGACTGGATTATTTGAAGACGCATAACTCTGATCAAATCAATAAGGTGTTTTTGCAACATGGCGTGCAAGAAGACTTTGCTAATCAAGTATATGCGATTACTAAGAAAAAGAGATTGGTGGTTCAGACCGTTCCTAAGAATAAGTTGGATCGTTTAGTTGAAGGTGGCAACCACCAAGGGCTTGTTTTGGCAATCTCTAGTTTTGAGTATGCCAATTTGGATCAACTGCTTGATCAATTTGACCAAGAAGGAAAAGAACCATTTTTATTGATGCTTGATTCAATTGAAGATCCGCATAATCTAGGTTCCATTTTACGTTCTGCAGATGCGACAGGCGTAGACGGAATTATTATTCCTAAGCGTCATGCCACTGGTTTGACCTCGGTTGTAGCTAAGACTTCAACCGGTGCGATCGATTATGTTCCTGTTGCTCGTGTAAACAATTTGGTCCAGACAACTAAGGAATTGAAGAAGCGCGGCTACTGGATCTTTGGTACAGACATGGCTGGTGTTGATTATCGTGAATGGAATGCCAATGGTAAAACAGTTTTGGTTATTGGTAACGAAGGTAAAGGAATCGCTCCATTACTTAAGAAACAAATGGATCAAACCATTACTTTGCCAATGATTGGTCACGTTCAGTCATTGAATGCAAGTGTGGCAACAGGTGTTTTGCTCTATCAAGCATTTAACAGTAGACATCCATTAAAATAAGAAAAAACCGACAAAAGTTGAATTTTGTCGGCTTTTTTTGTACAAAATGACCAATCTGTCGGTATAAACTTTTGTTCTCTTATCATGCTCAGAGCTCAACCTGTATCCTCAAAATGAACTTTGAAAGAGGATACAGAGATGAGAGTAAAAGAGAGAAAGTTAATTAAAAAAGTTAAAGCCGGGGATGATGAGGCTTTAGAAAAATTATTTGTATTATATAAACCGTTAGTGAATTCAGTTGTAAAAAAGTATTACCTGGGTCATTATGATCGCAATGATTGGGAACAGGAGGCCATGATTATTTGTTATGAAGCTGCCTTAGTTTATTCCAGTGAAAAAGGTAATTTTGGTAGTTTGTATAAAACAAAATTGTCGAATCATGCGCGAACTTTGATTAGGTACAATAATGCTTTTAAAAGACAGGTTTATGATCAATCTATTTCCTGGGAAAGTGTCAAAATTCAGGGAATTCAGGAGCCAAGGCGGAGCGAATTAGCGATTCCAATCAACGATACCTACAATGAATTCGTCAAAAGTTTATCGCGTTTGGAATTAATCGCATTAATGACGATTATTGGTGAAATGAGTGCGGAATACGTGATTGATCATTTAAAAATTGAGGCAATTCAACTGATTAGAGCAAGATCAAGGGCTCTACAAAAAATGCGCAAAGCGCTTTTTTAGTATGCTATAAAAAGAAAGTGCGGTATAATAATAAACGTAGAATATTTTAGGAGGTAATTTAAGATGGCAGACGAAATTATTAAGACTGCATTGTTAGACCGTCACATGAAGGAAGTATTTGACTGGAGTGATTCAAATATGCCAGTTAGAGATGCCCTTTGGGACTACTTTATGGAAAAGAATGGTAGAGATACCATGAAGACGGAAGAAGATATGCTTCCATTTTTGAAAGACTCAGACGATAAGATCGAAGCCTTCGTTAACGAAAATCTTAAGAAGTAAATCCAACTAAAAACAATGTTCTACGCACCGTGGTCACGCATGTTTGACCACCAAAGACAGCTACTCTCCGGTAGCTGTCTTTTTTGTGCTTCAAATAATCTTTTGCTATAATTTTCAAAAATTATTGAAAAGGAAAAGTTATGAGCAAAAGCAAGAAAAAGAAACGCAAACAAGTAATAAAAGAAATTGAAGAAATGAACCTCATTATTGAATTTCTGACTGATAATACAGTTTATTATTATTTAGATACTGTACCGAAAACTATTGGTCGTGAGGATTCTTACTATGATGGCTATCAAGATTGGTGTGACAAGTCTTATTTACCTGCTTTTGCCGAGAGTGTTACTAGGATAACTTTTGCAATGATGGAATATAATTATGCAGAAGTATATTTAGAACCAGAATTTTATCCGAAAAAGTATAGTAAGTATGTAGGTAAGAATATTCGTAATATTGGTTTTGATAAATTAGAAGAAATTATTAAGCATATCGTTTTAATGAAAAACGCCCAGAAATCCCCGTATTTTAATGCGGGGATGGATCGTCTCTAACGGCATTGTAGATCTGGTCATTAATGTACTTTTCTACTACTTCTTTAGACATATTCCCTACCGTGCCAAAGTAATAGCTGGGTGACCATAAATGTCCGCCCCACATCTTGTTTTGCTTAATTTCGGGATGATTCTTGAAGAATAAAAAAGCACTTCTTCCTTTGAGTGCTTTGACTACGCTTGAACCTGATTTTGATGGTCTAAAGCTGATAAGCAAATGAATATGTTCAGGCATTACCTCCATTTTTTCAATTTTGATTTGATTATCTTCAGCTATTTGCTTGAGCAGGTCTCGCATTTCTTGAGCCAGGTCTTGGTTAGTAAAGATTTGATTGCGGTATTTAGTACACCAAATTAGATGATAGTGTGCATTATAGACGTAGTGTTTTTCATAGCCTGCGTCTTTTATTTTGTCTCTCTTATTATTCATAGTCTAATATCCTTTCGTCTACTATGTATCTATTTACTGTTGATTATAAGATATACATAGGCTATAATCAAATTACAATAATACAAGGAGGTGAAATACATGAAAAGAATGAGCAGTTTAGCCTATCATTTTGGCGTTAAGCTTCGCTTTTATCCTAGTTCTAAGCAAAAGAAAATCATTAAAC
>NZ_LARO01000086.1:0-2196 GCF_000980505.1 Lactobacillus sp. N54.MGS-719 | reverse complement strand
TGGCTTTCAGCATATAAATACTTCAATTGATCATGAGTGGCTAAGCGATCACCATCATCAGTTCTCATATAAGTTTTACCCTTAGCATTAATGGGCTTATCAGAAAACTGAGCAGGAAATATTTTAATTTGAATTAATCTTTTACCCTTAAATGTAGTTATTTTAACATCAGAATTTTGAATTACAGGCTTATTGATTACAGTAGAGTTGCTATTATCGTTAAACAATTCTTTTATTACATCATCAGGGTGATCAACACCTACAATTTTATAATGATGTGGTGTTGGTTCATCTACACCTAATACAATAAGACCACCATCTGTATTAGAAAATGAGCTTATTGTTTCCCATATACTTTTAGGCAATTTCCAACTAGCCTTTTTGAACTCTAAATGTAAACTCTCTTTTGGAGTTGTAAATTCAATTGCATCTACGTCTTTAACAAAATTAATAAAATCCATAAATTCACCTGTAAGTAAAAGAAAGAAAAAAGAAAGAAATACTGTTATATCAACATTTCAAGTTAGTTTTATCTTTATAAAAAAAGAAAAAGAAAAGTATTGACATTTGTATCATTTTGTGTATTGTAAGAACCGCGATATAATTTATAACTTTAATAATTATACCTTGAAATCTAAAATCACCCAAATTGATAAAAGTTAACAAACAACTAAGAAATACATTCCAATTAATTTAGCTCTGGTTAATTGCATAATAGGTAAGAGGTGGCTTATAAACTATAAAATATAATATTAAGCATTTTAATTGTAGGATTAAAAGATATCATAAAAAGATAGATAAAAATGTCTCTATAATTTTTCCTGTTGATAACTGATCTTCACGTTAAGCTGTTAACAGCTTTTTTATTGCATAAAAAAAGAGACCATCACGGCCTCCTTAATCCTTATTCTACTTATTATCTAATTCATCAAAGAAACCTTGCTTCTTCAAGATCTCTAAGTAGCGATGAACTGCGTCAGGCCAAGTTGGCAATGGCTTAAAGCCGTTCTCTACCAACTTGCTCTTATCAAGACGTGAGTTAAATGGACGAACTGCTTTGGACAAACCATATTCGGCAGTGGTAACTGGCGTTACCTTGGTGTCGTAACCAGCTTGACGGTAGATTTCCTTGGTAAAATCATACCAAGAAATGTAGCATCTCAATTTGGTTTGTATTGAGATCACTTATCATAAAAATTCTACTAATAAATTATCTCCAACAAAAAAGGGCCTACACCCTTCTCTACATCCTACCTTCGACTAATAAATCATCTAATCGATCAATATTGTTCAACAACACACGTTCATTTAGTGTTAATTGTCCCTTACTTTCCTGCTCAATCAAATACTTGTAGCAATCTGATAATACATCTTTCAAGGATTGATACGACTTCACATCATCACAATCGATCTGCTTCAACGCATCATAAGCAACATTAAAAATTGTGTTCTCACCAGCTAGATCAGTTAAACTATCTTTAATCTTGGTCAATAAGTGTAATAGCATATCCTTATTCTTCATCATACATCCTATTCTAAGTTAAAAATCATCCGCAATTTTGGATAGTCTTTAACATAATCTAAACGATAATCTTGAGCAAAACAAAATTCAATTTCTTTCATTCCATCAAAATCAGTTTTACTAAGTACATAGCATCATACAAAACGCCATTACTCAACTTCAGATAATGACTTGAATTTTAATATAAAAGGTTGTTCATGATTAATATATCATATTATAATGTCTTACCCAATTCCTTAATGTACTTGCGTAAAGCGTCGCGTGTTTCTGGATGCTTCAAACCATATTGAATGGAAGTTTCAAGATAGCCTTCCTTATTACCAACATCGAAACGTTGACCTTTAAAGACTTGAGCAAATACACGTTGTGTTTTATTCATTGTATCAATGGCGTCAGTTAATTGAATTTCACCGCCACGACCTGGCTTTTGATATTCCAAAACATCAAAAATTTCAGGCGTTAATAAGTAACGACCAATAATTGCTAAATCACTTGGAGCTTTATCAACATCTGGCTTTTCTACAAAACTCTTTACATTGTACAAATCATCACCAATCTTGCCATCTGGAGCAATCACACCATACTTAGAAACTTCCTTGTGTGGTACTTTCATAACGGCAATAGTTGAAGCATGAGTCTTGTCGTAATCGTTAATTAACTGCTTAGTCAAAGGA
>NZ_LARO01000144.1:0-351 GCF_000980505.1 Lactobacillus sp. N54.MGS-719 | reverse complement strand
TCATATTGCGGATTATTACGAGAAACGAAAACGGTCTTCTGAGACTGCAAGTCACAAGAAGGCCGCTATCGCATCGATCCATAAATTATTACGGACGATCTTCGCTTTAATTAAGAATGATCAATTATATAGCTATGACGTAGCCAAACATAACCAAAGACTTTTGTCATAAAAATTGATCCAATAGATATTATAACAGCCTCTTTTTTGAAATTACAGAAGGTGGCTGTATTTATCATGCCCTAAATCAGATATTTAACTCGATTCTCCGGGAGCCATTTCCCGATTAGGCCTGTATTTCAAAATAAAATTGCTTAAAATCGTTGATAACACTTGACTTAGAGTAGAAAA